>NZ_FRBF01000027.1 GCF_900142545.1 Fibrobacter sp. UWT2
AGTGTCAGGCCGTCAACGCGTGCAACGCGTTGCTAGTATCCTAGGGCTATGCCCGTATATGAAGAACCGCCGGCTATGCCGGCGGGTCACTTTTTTTAGAATAGTTTTGAATTTACTTAGATTCTAAAAAATCAAGCGCTTCGCCGGCGAGTTCCACGCAGCGGTTGCAGGGGATAACCTTGTTCGGGCGGATTTCGCTGCACTTGGTAAAGTTCTGTGCGCCGCGCTTGAAAAAGTCCTCGATGGCATCGGCGTGGTCGGGCTGCATCATTTTTGCCGCATAGAGAGCGCCACAGGAACCGTTCGGTGCCTTGCCGCCACCAAATTCCTTGAACATCTGCGCCGTTGCTGTGGCCTCCACTTCAGATTTGCCCGTTGCACGAGCGTAACCATACGCTACAGCCATCGCGCAATTGCCGCGATGGTCTGCGTGGAATTGTTTCGAAAATTCCGCAATCGACATAAGATGTTCCCTTGTTAAAGATTTCTAAAACTCAATATACAAAACTAAAAATCAAAGCGTGCAAACCGTTGATTGCAAAAAGAAAAAACTCCGCAAAAGCGGAGTCTTTTAAATAACAGGAATTAGGTTAGTTGCGAGCGAGACCAGGAACGAAGCCCGAAGCCGTACAAAGCGTACGGCGAGCGGATTCGTGACGCCGTATCGCGGACGCAAATAAACAAATTACTTGTCCGTGAGAACGGCAACGCCCGGAAGAACCTTGCCTTCCAGGAGTTCGAGGGAAGCGCCACCACCCGTAGAGGTGTGGGTCACCTTCTTGTCGGCGCCGTACTTCTTGGCAGCCGTAGCGGTATCGCCACCACCGATCACGGTGATTGCGCCAGCAGCGGTAGCTTCGACGATAGCGTCAGCCATAGCCTTGGTAGCCTTTTCGAAGGCTTCGAATTCGAACACGCCAGCAGGACCGTTCCAAACGATGGTCTTTGCAGACTTGATAGCGTTCACGAAGAGCTTGGTGGATTCAGCGCCCACATCGAGGCCCATCCAGCCAGCCGGAATGCCTTCGGCGTCAGAGACAGCCTTGGTAGCAGCGTCGGCAGCAAACTTGTCAGCAGCGATGTAGTCAACCGGGAGGATGATTTCCTTGCCAGCAGCCTTGGCCTTGGCCATCAGATCCGGAACGAGCTTGGCACCTTCTTCGTCAAACAGAGAAGAACCGATTTCGATGTTGTTCAGAACCTTCTTGAAGGTGAAAGCCATGCCACCGCCGATGATGATCTTGTCGGCCTTGTCGAGGAGGTTGTTGATGAGCTGGATCTTGTCAGCGACCTTGGCACCGCCGAGGATGGCGAGGAACGGACGCGGAGGATTGTTGAGCACCTGGTCGAATGCCTTGAGTTCCTTGTTCATGAGGAAACCGGCAGCGCGCTGCGGCAGTTCAACACCAGTCATGGAAGAGTGGTCGCGGTGAGCTGTACCGAAAGCGTCGTTCACATAAACGTCAGCGAGCTTGGTGAGGCTTGCGCGGAAGGCCTTGACGGCTTCCTTGTCGGCCTTTTCCTTAGTTTCGGTGCCATCGGCGTTCTTGATCTTGCGCTTGCCTTCTTCTTCGATGTGGAAGCGGAGGTTTTCGAGGAGGATGATTTCACCCGGCTTGATAGCGGCGCAGGCAGCTTCAACTTCCGGACCAACGCAATCCGGGAGGAACTTCACCGGCTTCTTGATGAGTTCTTCGAGCTTCTTAGCAACCGGAGCGAGCGTGTACTTCATGTTCTTTTCGCCATTCGGACGGCCGAGGTGGGAAGCGAGCACGACGGCTGCACCCTTGTCGAGAGCGTACTGGATGGTCGGGAGAGCGGCTTCGATACGCTTGGTGTTGGTGATTTCGCCAGTCACCTTGTCCTGCGGAACGTTGAAGTCAACACGGATGAACACGCGCTTGCCGGCGAGTTCGAGATCTTCAATAGAAAGCTTTGCCATTGTAGCAATCCTCTTTTTTAGGTTAAAATTTTACGCATTAAAATATAGTAAAATCAGAACTCTTATGGTTGTATAAAACAAGCCGTGCGCTTTGTGTAAACATTGGTAAACAAAGGGTTTGCGGGAGAACGTTATGTGCACGATTGTATATTATTAAAGCATTATTTTAGTGCAATTATCCGCATTTTTTTATATATTTCCATCAAAAAATTAGACCTTTTGGAGTAATAAATGAAACGTTCACTTTTGATGGTCCTTTGCCTGTCTGTCGTATCCGCTTTCGCTAGCATATACGATATCGAAGAATTCACCGCCACGGATGCAGGTTCTCCTGACGATTACATTGTAGCCGAATTCGGTGGCGAATTGAAGGTCGCTCCGGCAGAAGAAGTTGAGTCTCTGCAGTCTGGCCGCATGGTTGTCCGTCAAAAGTTTGAAGACCCGTTTGGTGAATCTGAAACGGCCTACCAGCTCTACCAGGGCGGTAAAGGCGACGTTTCCTCGATGACTCCGATGACTGCCGAAGGCGTTGACTACTCCAAGCTCGTTAAGGCTAAGCTCTATACTCGCCGCGGTGCTGCTGCCGATAAGGATGTCGAAAAGGTTTACTTCGATGGTAAGGCCGTCTATGCTCCGGGCCTTTCGACCGCAATTGTGTATATCGATGGCAAGGCTGTTGAATTGAAAGGTTCCGCTCCTGCTGCTGAAGAAGAAGAGGAAGAAGAATCTGTTGCCGCCGCTCCTGCTGTTCCGAGCAGCCAGGCTGAAGAATGTGACGAATACGATCCGGATTGCGAAGACGAAGATGATGAAGACTACAGCAAGTACAAGACTTCCGCTCCGATCGATGACAGCGACTACACTGCAACCGATGCTGCAAGAGACGTGGGCGACCGTTTCGGTATTGCTGACGAAGTCCGCTTCTGGACCGCAGTTGGTCTTTCCGCTCTCGCTGTCACTGCTGCCGTGATCGGCATTATGCAGCACAGCAAGGCTAACGAGGCTAAGGACGCCTACGACAACCTGAAGACCTTGAACGCCCAGATCTTGAGCGCTTGCGAAGGCGACTCCAAGTGCGAAGAGATAATGGCTTCGCAGGTAAGGCAAGATACTTGGAACCTGCGCGACTTGCAGAAGCGCATGGACGAAGACAAGAAGACCCAGGATTCTTACACCTCCGCCCGTAACATCTGGCTTGGCGTTTCCGCTGCCTCTATCGCAGGTGCTGTCGTTCTCTTCGTATGGTAATTGAAACCGGAAAAATCACGATACGTGATTTGGAATTCAACTGCATTATTGGAACGCTCCCTTACGAGCGCGAAAATGTGCAGCCGGTTGTCATGAATATTTCGGTGTGGCTGGATTTCTCTCTGGCTGCCCGAAATGAAGACCTTGCTCATTCAATTGATTATGTGCAATTGGCTGACGACGTGCAGGACTTTGTCTGCAGGTCGTCTTTTCAGCTAGAAGAAACACTGGTGCTTGAAACGGCCAAGTATATCTTGAACCATTACCCCAAGACGGTGGCCGCGGAAGTTTCTGTCCGCAAGCCCCTGTCGATTCCCCAGAGTGCTGGCGCTGAATCCAGCATCAAGGTGATTCGCTAGCTCCTGAAGGCGCGGTAGCGCAGAGCCTCTGAAAGGTCTATAATTTCAACGGAATCTGAATTTCGAAGGTCGGCAATCGTTCTGCCGACCTTTAATAGTCGGTAGTAGCCGCGGGCGCTCAGACCCATTTTGTCGGCGGCACTGATGGAGAATTTTTCGGTTTCGGCTGAAAGCTTGCAACAGCTTTTGGCGAAGTCCGAGGACATTTCCGCATTGGTCTTGATAGCGGTGTTGGCGAATCGCTTGCGTTGGATTTCGCGGGCGCTACAAACACGCTTGCGTATTTCCGCCGAAGACTCAGCGAGTGTCTTTTTCCCGAATTGCGAGGCTTCGACGGGCGGGACGCTCACTTGGATGTCGATGCGGTCGAGAAGCGGGCCCGAGATTTTTTCCTGATAGCGCTTGCGTGCCTCGGGCAGGCAAGTGCAGGCACGCTTCGGGTCCATGGCGTAGCCGCAAGGGCAGGGATTCATCGCTGCCCCCATCATGAACCGTGCGGGCCAAGTGATGGTCCCGCTAGCGCGGCTGATTGAAATCTTGCCCTCTTCCATAGGCTCGCGTAAAGCCTCCAGGACGCAGCGGTTGAATTCGGGCAGTTCATCGAGGAACAGCACCCCGTTGTGGGCGAGGCTCGCCTCACCCGGCTTTAGCCGGGTGCCACCCCCCACCAATGACACCATAGAGGCGCTGTGGTGGGGGGTACGGAACGGGCGGACCATGACAGGCTTGAAATCTTCTGAATCTCCCGCGGAGCGTGCACACGAATGGATTCGGGATGTCTCTAGGATTTCAAGCTCTGTCATTTCGGGCAAAATGCCCGGCAAGCATTTTGCGCACAAGGTCTTGCCCGCTCCGGGCGAGCCAACCATAAGGAAATTGTGGGCGCCTGCGGCCGCGACTTCGAGGGCGCGCTTGACGCTTTCCATGCCGACGACATTTTTAAAGTCGGGAATATCTTTGGGCACATCAAAATGCGTGTTCTGGTCCTTGAACCCCTTAGCCCATTTTGCGGAGTTTATCGCTCCGGCTTCTAGCTTTTCGACGCATTCCTTGAGCGAGTCGGCGCATACATAGCGGACTCCTTCAACAAGCGAAGCTTCCTGTTCGTTTGCTCTTGGGATGACCAGAATATCTTTTGACTTTTTGGATAAACTCATGGCGAAGGAGAGAACGCCCCGGATCGGCTTCAGAAGACCATCAAGCGAAAGTTCTCCGACAAAAACGAGATTGTCTAAGTCGGGAACTTCGATCTCTCCGGTTGCAGTCAAAAGCCCAATAGCAAGGGGCAAGTCCAGGGCGCTCCCTTCTTTCCGTAAATCCGCGGGCGACAGGTTTACCGTTGTACGGAAACCCGTCACCACTTTGTCTACCGAGCGAATCGCGGAAATGACTCGCTCTCTAGACTCTCTTACTGCGTTGTCAGGCAAACCAACCAAAGTGAATCCCGGCAGTCCCTGGGAGGCGTCTACTTCGACGCTTACCGGGACAGCCTTGATTCCAAACAGACAATAAGAACGGATTCGACGGAACATAATGATTAACCTATACTACAGATGCCTGGTATTTTTCAAGGACGCAGTTTTCGATGTGTTCGCGCAGGTTCCTTGCCATAGGGAAACAGACACTGCGGTATTCTTCGCCTTTGAAGAACGGATCTACGGGGTAACCCACAAACATGCCGTTCTCACCTTCCATGACGCGGAGACCGCGGATCAGAAACTGGTCGTTGAGAACGATAGATGCCAAGCCCTTGATATGTCCCATGGACGGGCCTTCTCTAAAGGGATAAACTTGGACGCTAGTAACAGCGAGGCAGTCGAATGCACCGGAAGCATTCCATTCCTTCTTTTCTTTTTCGTGAGTTTTTTCTTTTGCAGCCATGTTGGCCTCCTAGTTTGTATGTGTTTTTGCTTTTCTTGAAGCAATCCAGTTTTGCAAAAAGCGTGCCACTTTTTATGAAATTGAGAAAACGGTTCAAAAACGCCGTTTTAGGCAAATGCGAAAATCTGGCGAGTGATTAAATCAGTGATTAAAACACTGTTTTAATCACTTTACTACCTTTTGAGCATGCTCTTGAAACCGAATATGAACTGGGTGGCGAACCAGGGGAAATCTCTTCCGACGGTTTTTGCCGAATGTGAACTTTCTTCGGATTATTTTACGGTCCGTTTTTCTGTGGAAGAACCTTCGGACTGCTTCCGTGCCGAAGTCATGGAAGACAACGGCTCCAGCTGGGAGGATTCCTGCGTTGAAATCTTCTTGCAGAATCCGGCAAACCCTGCTGAATACTTTAATTTCGAAACTACATGCCGCGGCTACCTGCTTGCGGCTAGAGGCCCCGATCGTCATTCTCGCACCAAGCTTTCCCAAGCGGAAATTGATTCCGTTATTCGTCGGAAGGAACTTGCCAGCGTCGCAGGAAACCTGGTTTGCTGGGGAATGACGGTTCAGATTCCTGCAAGAATCTTCGGCTTAAAAAGCTTTGAAGGCGTTACTTTAAAGGGTAATCTTTACAAGTGTGCTGATAAGGCAAAGGCGCCCCATTACCTGAGCGCCTTTGAAATCGAAACAGAAAAACCGGATTTCCACCGTCCGGAATTTTTCCGCGAATTCTAACTATTTCATTTTCAGCTTCATCTCGAAGACTTGGCGTCCCGAATCGTCTTCGATTTTCATATAGGTCGCACCCATTTTGTCGGCTCGGTAAATCGTGACTTCCTGGCCTTCTCGGGTTTCACCTAAGAAATGCAGTTCAAGCATCGCCGGAATGCAAAGTTCGATATCGGCGGCGCTGAACACATTCAGACCAAGCTTTACGTATTCGATGTTGTTCATATGGTGCGACATGTCGATATGCTGCGGCAGCACCTTCTGGCGGTACACTTCCTGGTATTCTTCGGGTTCCACGGCGAACTTGGTGAACTTGTTGTCCATAAAGGGTTCGGGGGAACCTTCTGCAGGAAAGTCTACCGCGGAAAGTTTCATCGGACGATGCGTTTCCAAGTTGAGGCAGCAGGCTTCTTGAACGGCGAGAATGATGGGTTCCCCTTCGACTGTCGTGACGGCCGTGTTTTCGTAAGTGCGAATGGGGGCGTTATCGGCGGGGAACGAGGTGGTCACTACCTTGTCGCGCCAATAGGGACGCTGGAAAAATTTGAATTTCGCTTTGGTGATTGCCCAGTAACCGCCTTTTTCATTGACGCAGAAGTTGTCCATCTTGAGGGCGCCAAAGTTTTCGGTAAAGTTGTCCTGCACCATGAGCACCGTCTGTGCAAGGCCCATCTTGCCCGAAACGTCGATGTAGGCCGAAGTGATGGTGCGTTGTTTCTGGAAAACGAACGGATTTTTAGCAAGCGAATAAATATCGATCATGCTTTTAATATATAAAGAAAAAGGACCGCTGTGTAGCGGTCCTTGCGAATAAAGTCTCGAAAGAACTAGATCTTCTTGAGCACCAGCAGGTGACCAGGAGCCTTGGCGGGATCGAGCTTCACGTAGTTCTTGTTGCCACGCCAGACAAAGCTTTCGTCGGTAATCAAGTCCTTCAAGAAGAAGAAGGAATCATCATTCAGACCGAGCTTTCTCATGTCGAGTTCCACCGTGCCTTCCTGGACGTTGTCCATGTCCATGTTGCATACGCAGAGGATCACGTCTTCGCCGGACTTCTTGGAATACACCATCAACTGGTCGTTGGCGCAATAGTGGAAGTCCAGGTTGTCGTATTCCTGCAGGGCGATGTGTTCCTGGCGGGCAGTGTTCACGCGGCGCACGAAGTCCTGAATGCCCGGGCCGGTCCAGTTGTGGACTTTGTACTGGTACTTTTCGCTGTCCTGCAATTCTTCCTTGATGGGGCTCGGAATATTTTCGCAGAGCTCGTAGCCGTTGTACATGCCGGTAAGGCTAGAAAGCGTGCCGGCCAAGAAGTAGCGCTGCTTGAAAGCGTTCGGGCCCTTGTAGGCGAGATACTTCGGGAAGATATCCGGAGTCGTCGGGAAGAAGATGCCGCGCATGTATTCCTTGGCATCGGACTGCGTGAGTTCCTTGAGGTACTGTTCGAATTCCCACTTGGCGCTGCGCCAGGCGAAATAGGTGTAGCTCATGTCGAAGCCCGACTTGGCCAAGCGATGCATCATCTTCGGACGGGTGAATGCTTCGGCGAGGAACACGAGTTCCGGACGCTTTTCCTTGACGTCGGCGATGAGCCATTCCCAGAACGGGAAAGGTTTGGTGTGCGGGTTATCGATACGGAAAATTTCAATGCCCTTGTCAGCCCAGAACAAGATGATGTTTTCGATTTCCTGCCACAGGGCCTTGTAGTTCTTGTTGTAGTAGTCGAAGGGGTAAATGTCTTCGTACTTCTTGGGCGGGTTTTCGGCAAACTTGATGCTGCCATCCGGTTCGTGGTAGAACCATTCCGGATGCGACTTCACATACGGATGGTCGGGGCTGCAGTTGAGTGCGATATCGAGTGCGAGGCGAAGTCCCTTCTTGCGGGCGGCCTTTGCAAAGTGTTCGAAATCCTTCATGGAACCAAGTTCGGGGTCCACGTCATAGTGGCCGCCGTTCTTGTTACCTACGGCATACGGACAACCCGGTTCCAAGGGTTTCCCCTTCTTGTCGACCTTGGCGTGCAAGGCGTTGTTGGCGCCCTTGCGGTTCGTGACACCGATCGGGTGAATCGGCACTAGGTAAACGGTATCGAAGCCGAGGCCTGCGATGTAGTCGAGCTGGTTTTCGCAGTCTTTCCAGGTGGCGCTCTTCTTCGGGTCGGTGCCCTGGCTCTTCGGCCACATTTCGTACCAAGTACCGATGCGTGCGTAAGACGGGTCCACGCGGAGCTTCATCACGGGGCTTTCGGTCGGTTCGTCCTTGGGTTCTACGGTCCAGGCGCAAATCTTGTATTCATAGTAGCCGATATTGTTGACCGTGAAGGAGCCTTCCCACTGGTCGTTATCGACAAAGTGCATGGGAGCCTTTTCCCATTTCTTCTTGGAATCGTGGCGGTAGAAGATTGCCGCATCATACTTTTCGTGGCTGTGGCGGAAAATGTCCGCGGTGAGCGTAACGGTGTCACCCGGTTCACGCTTGAGCATAAAGCGCCCACCTTCGATTTGTGGGCGAATGTTTTCTATAACGAGATTGTCTTTACGGGTAGGAATAGTTGCCATAGTAACGAAAATTTAGCAAAAAAGGCTCGCCGTGGCGAGCCTTAAAATGCGTTTTGTTTTTAGTTGATTCTTAAGACCTTGACTTCCTTAATCCAGAAGGTCCGTTCGGAACCGCCAAGGTTAAGTTCGAATCTAGCGAAGGGGTCGTTGACTTCCGGAGTGAAGGTAATTCCGACAGACTGACCCGTGGTATGCACTTCGACATGTTCCTGGAATCCGACGGTTTCGTAGGTGTTGTACGAACCGATTCGAGCCGTAATCTGTCCTTCGACATTGGACCAAATCGTAAATACGCACTGGTACTGGACGCCGGCAATCAGGGCCACGTTTTCTTGAATCAGCTGCACGCTGTAGGAATGCTTGCCGCCTGTCGTGACGTCTACCTGCATAATGCGTTCGTTGGAGCCTTTTTCGATAATCAGCGTCGTGTCGGCCCGTCCGCCGAACTGCTTCATCAAAATCCAGTCGGTGGTAAAGGGCGATGCGAAGTTGCCGTTGATGATGGTGTTCTGGCCCTTCTTGGCGGCGATACCCTTCCAGATGTCAATAACGTATTCGGAGTGTGCATCGCCTGCGACTGTGGTGTAGTCGTAGCGCAACGGCTGGAAACTAGTCACGAATCGATCGTTCATGGCGTTCCACAAAGCCGAGTTGTACTTGGAGTCGATGTGGATGACGCTGTCTTCGCCAACTTCGACTCCAGAGAAGTCGATTCCGTCGGTGAACAGCTTGACGCGGAAGATTACAGACAAGTTTGCCTTGCCACCAGCAGTATCGATCTGCGAGTAATGGTAACGCAACATCAGTGTCTGGAAGTTCGAAAGGCTGTAGACGAAGGGAACGTACTTGTTGTCGATAAGGATGCGACCGAAAATGGCCATGGTTTCGTTAGGAGTGAAACCGACGCCCATTTCCTTGAGGTAGCCTTCTTCGTTCAGGTCGATGTCCTTGAAGGGGTCTTCGATGGAGGAACCTTGAGTAAAGGAGATTTCAAGGGATTCGTCAGGGGCGTCTTCGTAAGGCCACAGCTGCAATCCGGCAACAGGATCAACGGTCAAGCTCGTGTAGTAGTAGCTTGAGAAAGAACGTAGCTGAGTCAGTACCAACGAGAAGGTATCAAGGAGAATCGGTTCGTCCTTGTCTGCACCCTTGGCGAGAGCCTTGACGTTGATGTCGGAATAATCGATAGAGAAGTCTGCAACCAGCGGAAGGGCTGGCTGCTTTTTAACGGCGGTGTCCTTGACCGTGGTATCCTTGACTGTGGTGTCCGGAGTAGAGGAAGTGTCCGTGACCGTCGTATCAGTTGTTGTCGTATCGCCTTCGGCAAGAGTCGGATTGCCGATTTCGATACCAGCCATAGACTTGTCGTTGGAACAAGCAACCAAAGACAAAAACGCGGTGGCGTATACGGCAATCGTGGCTATGGACAAAAAGAATTTCATCACACTCCTCGGGTCAAAGGGAAGAGCTGAATGTTGATTTGCACAACATCTTCTGCTTCTCCGGCTTTTGCAGAGAAATCTAGTAGTTCTTTTCGCATTAGTTGTAAATGTTTTTTCAAATTGGGGAAATCTGAGCGCTTAATTCCAAAAGTGAGCGCTGAAACGTCCCTTTCCGGGCCCGGAAGCTCCGTCAGCATGTTGGCCGAGAGCTTGAGCATCTGTAAATGGTACATCTTGACCATCAGGTCTTGCACTTCGTCGTCGGTCGTAATCAGGGGGTCGCGCTGGCGGTAACCATTGGCGGTCTTGACCAAAAGTCCCAGTTCCAAGAGCAACTGGAGCGATTCGGTGACCTGGGCGGGCGTAATGAGCCCGCGAAGACGTTTGGATATCTGGTCAGGAATGGGGCGGAAATCCTTGAGCCCTACCATCTCAAGAATTACAGAATGGTGCCATTCCTGGAAAATACGGAACTGAGCCTTGTCCATCTTGTGCAGCTTTGAACGGGGGCTTGCCTTGATGAGCTGGGCGTAGTAAATCTGCTTGTCGGCGTCGGTTTGAGCCTGATTGAAGAACACGAGGCTTTCGAAGTAAGCGGCGCGCTGGTTTTCGAGACCCAGGCCGTGAATAAGCTTGGTGACCGTATTTTTGGTGATGTTGCGCTTGCCGTCGATTGCGAGCTTTAGATGGGCATGGCTAGAAAGCCCTGCCTTCTCGGCAAAGAACCGCAAGCTGAACGCGGTCGAGGTTTTCTTTTTATACTCGTAATAATCACGCAAGAATACCCTGTAGTTCGTGTACTGCAGGATATCTGGTTCTACGAGTTTTAGCTTTTCTCCATTATCCATGCTTTAAAAAATAGAAGTCTTTGCCCCCAAAAACCATATCTATTTTAAGTTTCCCGTTTACCCGAGTAACCATTGTAACCATTAATATACATCGCGGGCGAGTAGTGAAAAACGCCTGTGATCCACAAATTTGCCGTTTATTAGCTCAAAATCGCGACAAATGCCCTCTTCCTTGAACCCGCAACGCTTGGCGACGGCGGTACTTTTGTCGTTGTGTACAGAAACTAAAAGTTCCAGCCGGTTGAGTTTGAGGGTGGTAAATGCGTAGGCAGAAAGAAGCTTTACCGCTTCGGTCATGAGCCCTTGGCCTGTATAATCCTTAAAAAGCCAGTAACTCAAGGTGGCGGAACGGTTCGAAAGCTTGACGTCCATCATGATGGCGCCGGCCATGGGGGAGGCGGGACCCGCCGAGATTTCGTCGACAGTGTTCTTGAAAATCAGCCAGCAGCCGCCTTGGGCGAATCTTTCGTTCAGGACCCAGGAACGGATGCGTTTTTTGATGTCGAAAATGTCGGTGTCGCGGATCCAGGGGAGGTGTTCCGAAAGGTGTTCGCGGGATTTTTCGATAGCTTGCAAGATTGAATCTGCAGAGGTTGGACCTTCGGAATTTTCTCGCAGACCCTTGAGCGTCACTACGCTATTGGCTAGCGTAGCCGTTTCGAATGTCGCCGTGAAAAAGTCTTCGAAGTTATCCATGCATGCGAATGTAGTAAAAAGTAGGAAGTAGGCAGTAGGAAGTAGACAGTAGGAAGTGGGCGGTGGACTGTGGGAGAAAATAAAAAACCGTCGAATTGCTTCGACGGTTTTTCAGTGCGGATGAAAGGACTTGAACCTTCATGCCCTTGCAGGCACTAGAACCTGAATCTAGCGTGTCTACCAGTTCCACCACATCCGCGTGGGGTAAGCCAAATTTTGAAAATTTTGCCTTATTTGTCAAGGGTTATTTGGAAAAAATATCCAAAATCCAGTCTTTGCGCTTGTTTTGCCAATAGCTCCAGTCGTGCTCGCCCTGCGGGTCAAACTTGAGGTCGCATGCGGTGCCCACGTTTTTGCAGAACTCCTGAATCCAGGGGATTGTTTTTTCGGAGGGGTAGAGTCGGTCGGCTCCGCCCTGAATGAATCTCCAACGTCCTGTTCTTAGCGGAGCCTGCACGGCGACCTGTGCTGCCGGTCCGAGGGTTTCGCCGTACGAACTCATGAGAATGCGGTTCTTGATTTTGCGTTTGCCCCAGAGGCTATAGGCGATAACACCTAAGGATCCGTCCGAGATTCCTACTAGAGAAATTTCTTCGATGTCTTTTTTCTGGCGCTTGGCGAGGCTGTCCAGGGCGTCATCCAGGGCCTCGATCGTGGAAGGTTCAACCCAGTGGCTTTGCTTGCAGGCCGAGGCGCTGACGATGGTGTAGTCCGGCATCATTTTTGAAAGAGCGCCGCCAGCAACGAGTCCCTTCTGGCAGTTGTTGCTAGTCATGCCGCCGTGGAACCAAACTATAGTTCCGGCCGTATCTTTTTTGTTTATGCCTCTCCAGACACCTACAGGCATGTCGCTCGAAAGGCTTGTTGCCAGGAACATGACGGAGCCTTGTATAGGCCGCTTCATGTGTACAGTAAGGGTGTCCGATGCCGGGTTTGCGAAGCAAAATGTTGTAGCCAGCAGAAGAAGGATAAGTCGCTTTGTCATGTCCTAACCGCTTGCCATTAACGTCTCTTTTTTACGATCCACAAGATGAACAGCGTTAGGGACGATATTGCCAGGAACGCTACAATGGCGCAACCGATAAAGGCGTAGTAAACCTGGTAATCGATGACGAGCGTGTCGAAGTCGACTTCGCCGTCGGTAGAAGACATGCTGTGCACGATAAATGTGTGTTCGTCGACGCGACTTGCTGCAACTTCAAGAGGTACATCGCCTGCATTTGGACTTGCAAAACTGTACCATTCGGACATGTTGGCGAGGATTTCTTCCGAAGCGTACAGGATAAAGTTGACTTGGTCGTCGCCGTTAATCTGGAAAATGGTCTTGTCGAAAAAGGGAATGTTGGTTCCGCCGAAAATGCTCGGGATGGCAGCGTGCGAAACCGTTCCGTAGAACAGGTGTTCTTCTTGCAAGAGGCCTTTGAGGGCCGGCAGCAGGTAAGACAGAAGCCACCCTGCCAAAAAAATCAGCAGCAAGGAAAAATTCAGAAGAGCGGGTTTTCTAGAAGTAAAGAATCGCATGAGTTCCTTATTGCTTTGACTTAAAGATAAAGAAGAAGGTAGAAAGCATCAGTACGAGAGTCAAGAAGTAAAATGCCATGGGTATTTTTGACTTTAGCGACATCTCTTCGATATTTTGACTCTGGAAGAAATGAATCATGTCTTCGCTGTACATGACGGCCAGTTCGTTGTTGAATCGGCTCCAGGCAAGCGTCTGTTCTTCGTTTTCTTGGAGCAGGGCGAGAATGGCTTCTTTAGTGGAATCGGGAATGGCGCCGACAATACTTTCGCCGAGGCCGGCCATGCCGACCATGTAGCCGGCCCGTGCGGAATCCAGAATGCCTCGTACGGGAATCTGGATGTTTGCGGGGAGGCCTGCTGCCTGGTTGTTGACGACCTGCAACTTTTCAAGCCACTGGTGGCGGCTTGCCGCGTAGCGGCGCATGCTCGACACCTTCGCCAGCACCTCTCGCTCGAAACGTTCGACGGAAGACCGTGAAGGAGCCTTGATACCTAATCGTTGAATTTCGTCCATTTCTCGGGAGAAGGCTACGGCGATTTCTCGGAGGTTCATGGTCTGCGCCTGCACGAAGACGGTGTCGACTCCGTAACCGATGCGAACCCTTTCCATTCCGCGTAGGGCGTAAGATTCTTGAAGCTGGTAATCCGACAGAGTCTTGATGTAACGGGAGTACATGATAATCTGCGGTTTCTGGGAGAAATAGAACAGAATGGTGAGCCCGATAGCTACAGCCAACACAACCCACGCCCAAGGGGAGCGGATTCTGGCGTTACAGGTATCGGCAATGGATTTGTTCTTTAACTCTAGCATTTTTTTAGAAATTAACTTTTTTATACTTTGATAGCTATGAAAAAATTCCGATTGTTGATGTTTTTGGCGGTTTGTGCGCCCTTTTGGGGGTGTACCGTGGAGCGAGCCCAAGAGCAGGTGCTTGCGGAACATGCGAATGGCGCCAAAAAGACCTCCATATGGGTGTACCCCGATGGTGAAATTCTCAAGAGAAACGAATGGTACACCGACGGCATCAAGGAATTGGAAATCCCTTACAAAGACGGCGTGCCTCATGGCGATTTCAAGCGTTGGACGGGCTTTGGCGATGTAGCCTTGCTTGGCCATTACAAAAAAGGACTTAAAGATGGCAAGTGGACGTCGCTTTTTAGCGATAAAAAGATAGAGGCGTACCGCTACTATGAAAATGACCACCCCATAGGCGACTGGGAAGGTTGGCATTACAATCGGGAAAAATCTTTCGAAGAACACTACAATGACGACGGCTTGGCGGTAGGAGTTTGGAAAAAGTGGTTTGATAACGGGGCGCTGGAACAGGAAGGAAACTGCCATGCCAAATGGGACCCGAAGCGCGAAATCGTTTCTGCCGAAACCCAGGGTATTGCATACTTGAAACGCTTTTCGAAGGATTGTCGCTTGCTGGAGGAATTTACCTGCAAGAACGGAAAGCTGGAGGGACCTTTCGCCTTGTATTACGAAAGCTATGGCGAAACGGTGGATTCGGCAAACTGCGGATCCGGCCGCGTGCGCGTGAGTGGCGTACTGGGCAAGGGGGCTACAGGCAAGGATAGTGCACTGATTGGGGCGGTGACTTATTACAGGGCCGACGGAACCCCTATGAAACAGGAATATTGGAGGGCGGACGGAAAGCGAGACTCCGTGTGGCGGTGGTTCGATGAACAGGGAAATGTGGTTCGGGAATGTGACTTGAAGGACTCTGGCGTGGTCTATGGCGTTTGCGATGGTGACATGTCCAAGTTCTGCGCCGAGACTTCGTATGTGGGGGAAATCAAAGGTATACTGGACAGCTCTAATTTGGCGCAGAGTGCTGATTTTAAACAAAGTATCGGTAAGTTCCCGGCGACGGTTCGCTACTTTAAGCCGGGACGTTCCCTCTTGTACGAAGAATTTTGGAAGGACGGACAGATTGCCGAAAGTCGGAGCTTTTTCCCGGACAGTTTAGGAGGCGGGCTTGCCAGCGAAGGCTTCTGGAAAAATGGCAAGCGCGAAGGCATTCTACGTAATTGGTACAAGAGCGGCGTACTCCGCGACAGCCTTACTTTTGTTAATGGCGAACGTGTGGGGGAACAGTTCAGCTACGATAGTACCGGTAAGCTTACCATACATAAAACTGAGGCGGGTAAGAACCGCCCCGTGATTATGCATTTGCTGGGGCAATAATGAGACGCAAAGATAGAGAAGTTTTAGGCGACGAAAATATCGCAAAAATTATTGAACAGTGTACGACCTGCCATGTCGCGATGATAGACGATGCCGGTGCGGGAATGCCTTACGTGATCCCGCTTTCGTTCGGGTACAGCCTGGAGAGCGGCGTTTTGGAACTGTACTTCCACTGTGCGCACATAGGAAAGAAACTCGATTGCATTCGCAAAAATCCGAATGTCGCGTTCAGCATGTGCGTCGAGAACCGCATCGAAATTCACGAAGACGTTTATTGCAAGAGCGGGCGCTTTTACGCAAGCGTTGTCGGGCAGGGTAAAGCCGAAATCGTCGAGGACAGCGCCGAGAAATGCCGTGGGCTCTCGCTCCTGATGGAACGTCAAGCCGCAGGCGCCCCGCACAAGTTCGAATTCACGCCCGAGCAGGCCGCTACCGTGACCGTATTTAAGATTACGAGTACGAATTTCACTGGGAAAGCGAAATCAGAATAGAAGGGGATCTCTATATGGCAAGTAAACTTGAATTCGGGTTACAGACTCGCGAAGAACTCGACGAAGCCGGCTTAATTATGGCAAGGGCGTACGAAGATTATGACTACGTTACGCTCTATTTCCCTGATAGGGAAAAAAGCCGAAAGGGACTGCAGATTTTTATGCAATGCGTCCTAAAAGCGTGCTATGGAAAGGCTGACTTGTTGTCGGCGCATCGTGACGGTAAGTTGGTTGCCCGAGCAACACTGGAGGCTCCCGGTTTCAAGAAACCTTCCGCGTTTCAATACATTATACACGGCTTTTGGCGTGTGTACCTTAATACGAAATGGAGCGAAATCAACGGATTTATAGCTATGGACGAAAACGCCAGCAAACCCTGCCACGATTTTCAGAAATCGGGGCCGGATATCTGGTATCTCAGCATGCTCGAAGTGGACCCGTCTGCGCAGGGGCAGGGCGTCGGCACACAGTTTCTGGCCTATATGGAAGAATACGTGCGGGAACGTGGCGGCAAGCAGTTGGCCCTATTTACCAATTCACGGGAAAATCTCGACTTTTACAGCAAACGCGGCTACGAGGTTTTTCACGAATGTGAAATTGAGCACGACGGCAAAAAAATCGGCAGTTGGAGCATGAAAAAATTTCTAAATTAACGGCCACTATGAGTGAAGCTATTAACAATGTGAAGCAGGCGTTTGACGCAGAACTTGCGCAAACCGACCTTACGAACCAAGAAGCCGTCAACAACCTCCGCGTGAAGTACCTGGGCAAGAAGGGGGCCGTCACCGACCTCATGAAGCAGATGGGAAGCTTGAGCGCCGAGGAACGCCCGGCTTACGGCAAGCTCGTGAACGAACTTAAGGTCGCCGTCTCCGAGGCAATCGACAAGGCTATCGAGACCGCGAACCAGGCTGCCCTCCAGAAGAAACTGGAAAGCGGCTTTGTAGATACCACGCTCCCGGGTGCAGGCATCCCGGCGGGCTCGACGCACCCGCTTTACGACGTGCGCGAAGAGATTATCGACTTCTTTAGCCAGATGGGTTTCGAGGTGGACTTCGGTCGCGACATCGAGACGGACTGGTACAACTTCGAGGCGCTCAATACGCCTCCTGACCACCCGAGCCGCGACATGCAGGACACGTTCTACGTGGACGACAAGGTGATGCTGCGTACGCATACCTCCGGCACGCAGATCCACTACATGGAAACGCACAAGCCGCCGTTCCGCATGATTGCTCCGGGCCACGTGTTCCGTGTGGATAACGATGCGACCCACGCCCCGATGTTCCAGCAGTGCGAAGGCCTCGTGGTGGACGAAAACATCAGCTTTGCAGACCTCAAGGGCGTACTCCAGGTGTTCATGAACAAGCTGTTCGGCGAAGGCGTCAAGACCCGTTTCCGCCCGAGCTTCTTCCCGTTCACGGAGCCCAGCGCCGAAATGGACGTGAGCTGCGTGTTCTGCGGTGGCAAGGGTTGCCGTCGCTGCAAGGGAACCGGCTGGATGGAAATCGGCGGTTGCGGTTCTGTGGACCCGAACGTGTTCAAGAACTGCGGCATCGATTCCGAGAAGTACACGGGCTTTGCATTCGGCTTCGGTCTCGACCGTATCGCGATGTTGCGTCACGCGATTCCGGAAATCGGCCTCCTGACCAGCAACGACCAGAGATTCCTCTCCCAGTTCTAGTCTAGACGAAAGGACGCCGCTTCGCGGCTACAGACGAGAGACGATCAAAACCTTAGATTACGAACGAGCGGTCCTATAAGGTCCGCTTTTCTGTATATAGACTATTCTAAGTTGGAATAATGTTGCGGATTTTTTTCTCTTGACATTGTAAATAAAAACTATACATTTGAAACAAAGTGTTTCCCCAAAAGAAGGAGAAAATCATGAGATTTGCACAAAACCATAAAATCACGATAATCGCACTTGCTTTGGGTGCGGTCGGTTTCATTGCCTGTTCGGATTCGGACAGTTCTAGTGACGCAAACGGTGAAGACAACGTGCTCTCTATCAAATTGGGTGAGACGCCTGTCAACGGTGGCGTGCTGTTGCTTGGCAAGGGGGAGAGCTTCTATGAACTAAATCTGGAATCCAACGGTGAGTGGCGTATCGAAAATAATTCCACTTTTATCGATTCGGTCTTGCCGGAATCGGGTTTGGGTAATGCGGATGTGAAAATCCATGTGAAAAAGAATGATTCAGAGGGGCAGCGTAAGGGGGAATTACGTGTCGTTTTTCCCAAGGACACTAGTCTGAATACAGTCATTGATTTGAGGCAGATGTATAGCGGAGATTATGAAGATAATGACGCTTCTTTTGATTCTCTTGAAATGGGTGCGATTTTCGCTTGTAGTTTTATTGGACTGTTTAGCAAGGAGGCTGCGTTACAGTGCCTGACGGATGCGTTTGAGAAGAGTGAAAATTATAGGGTTGATCCCCGTGATGGTAAAATGTATAAATTGGAAAAAATCGGCTCGCAACTTTGGATGGCAGAGAATCTTCTGTATGAAACACCGAATAGCTATTGCTATGACGACAATGCGGATAATTGTAAAAAATATGGTCGACTTTACGAATGGGATGCGGCTATGGAGGCGTGCCCCAAAGGGTGGCACTTGCCGAGTAAGTACGAATGGAATGAATTATTTTATGGAATTGTAAATAATAAGGGCAAGGCTCTCAAATCTACTTCAGACTGGCTGCGCGATGGAAACGGAAGTGATGACTACGGCCTTAACGTTTTGCCTGCAGGTTACAAGGATAGCGAGTATCGTTCCTTAGGTGATATAGCACGGTTCTGGACTTCGACAGATGATCACGGCTATACTGCGTTCTTGGTACGTATAGAAGCGCTTAAAGACGATGCCTATCTGAACGAAGAGGTAAAGTACAACGCAAACAGTGTTCGTTGTCTAAAGGATTAGTTTTTCTGAACAACAAAAATATTCCCTCGTTTGAGGGAATTTTTTATAATTATCAGCAAGATGTTCCAATTTGGAATAATACAGGGTGCAGTGAAATTGCGGTATTTTTTTCGCATGTTCTATTGACTTTGTTTTGAAAAGAAATATTTTATAGAGAAAAAAGTGGAATTACAAGAAGGAGATTCTGCCATGTCTATCAATACCCTCAAATTTTCTGTGGCGGTAGGTTTTGCCTGCGCCGCAACCTTGGGCCTCACGGCCTGCTCCAATTCAGATGATCCCAATGGCTCCTCCGCTAAGGAAACGGCGATTTCGGTCGAAGTCTTGGGAAAGACTGTCGGCGATACGCTGGTGTTCGACATGATGGACAGCACCTACGATTTCAAGATCAAAGCTGACGGAAAATGGCGCATCGAGGATGAAACGGAATTTATTCAGTCGATTAGCGAAAAATCCGGTAACGGCGATGCGACCGTCAAAATTCGTATGGTTACGAACTTCCTGGACGAACGTTTTGTGGGCGACTTGCGCATTGTGTTCCCTGAAGACACTTCCCTGAACAAGACGATTACCGTTGTGCAGAAGTATAGTGGCGATTACGATGACAATGCGAATGATGTTTCACAATCAAACAAGGCCTATGCCATGGGCTATGGTTACGATATGATATCATCGACAGAAGGTTACCTTGATCCCAGTGCGATTAAGTCGGAAGTTTTTGATACCAAAACCTTGTTTGAAGATGGGACTTTTGCTTATGGTCCCAATACGCAGACTTTGGATGAAACGACAGTTACCGGGTCGACAATTTCGGACATCAGTTTTAAGCTGGGTGTCAAGACCAAAATAGAAGGTGGCACGGCGCTTTTCTCGGGAGAGATGAAATCTTCTTTTGATATGTCCAAGACCTCCTATAGTAATTATGAATTTGCGTTGAATTATATCGATGTTACAACGCAGACGATTACCTCGGAAGTACCTTTGGAAATTTTGGCTGATAGTTTAAGTATGATCGTGTCCGCCTATTACGCTATCAATGGCTTGGGGCGCACTGGCCAGAAATTCCCTTCGACGAATGCGGGCTTTAGAAGGTTGATTAAGGGATACGGAACGCATGTTGTAATGGGAGCGAAAGTGGGTGGTCGTATTCGTCAGTCCATGACGGTGGATGTGTCCAAGGTAACTTCCTCGTATGATTTGGAGGTTTTTGCCAAGGCTGCTTATAAAGGGCTTGCTGTTAAGGCCGAAGGCTCGATGGAATCTAAAATGAAACAGAGTTTTGAAGAAAATAACTCGAATATGTCATTTAAGGTGCATGTTTACGGTGGCGACGCCGGAGTAGGCGCAAGATTGATGAACACTACGAATCGGGCCTTGGATCCGACGGATGTGGATACCTGGAAAGCTTCCGTAGCTAAGGGGAAGGGCGCCCTTATTGGTTTCCCGAGCGATGGCTTGGTTCCGCTTTATGAATTGATTGACGAAACAATCAGTGATTCGACTGCGAAACGTAAAAAATTGCTCAAGGAATATATGGAAAGCAAGGCGTTTGCTTCGGACTTTAACGCCTACTACGAATGCGGTACGGTGACCGAAATTGATGTGCCCAAGATTGAAGACTTGGATACGAATACTTTGATCAAGGATATCTATTCTGGCGGTCAGTTGGTGGCAAAGGCGACCTTGGAGTTTGTGCCGCTCCTGAACATCAAGGAAAAGGTGATGGTCATTTACCCTGTAATCAACAACAAGGTGCGCTATAATTTGGGCTTCTACATTGGTGATAAGGACCATAAGCCGGCTCGTGTTAGTTGGGATGGGACGGATGCAGCAATCGTTGAATATGCCGATATGGATTTCGGTGCAGCAAAGAAGATTTATATCCGAGGCACTTCCGTGTTAAGTACAGCTCCTGAAGGGACAGAAACTCATGTGGGTACGGTTGAAGATGCCTATTTGGCTTCGAAAATTATTAATAAAAATATCAGCGCAGATTTTGATTATAATTATCCGCTAGTCAAAATTTTCGACCATGTTTGGATTCGTCAAGACTATGCAAGTAGCACAACGAGAAAAGGCTTTTTTAGACAACCTGGGTCTGGTCAAGTAGTTGGGGCAAACCCTATGTGGAGAAAGTACGATGCAACTGAGGTTGAAGAATATGTTCCGCTGGGTTGGAAAATTCCATCTGATACGGTTTTCAAAAGTATCGAAAATGAGTTTAAAAAGAATGGCTTGTCAAATATAGGAAAAGCGATGCTTAGAAAAAAAGATTGCGATTCTGAGAAAGAATGTGGCTTACTTGGTTTTAGTGCGGTAAAGTGGAATGATAGTAGGAGTAGGAATTATTATGGCTATGTCAAACCGGATGGTAAGATAGGTTCTGTTGATATAATGTATGATGCGAGTGTCCTTGATTATAACAATGATTGGGATGAAGTGCAACTCCGCATCATCCAGGAATAAAATGACTTGGCGATAACTTTACCCGTATAACAAAAAGTTCCCCCACTTGGGGGAATTTTTCTGTATATAGACTATTCTAAGTTGGAGTATTGTTCGAGTTTTTTTTTTGAATTCGTGTTGAAAAGAATTATTTTACAAAAAAACATCCGTCAAAGAAGGAAAAAATCATGAGCTTTGCAAAAAGTTATAAATTCACGATAATCGCACTTGCTTTGTGTGCGGTCGGTTTCATCGCCTGTTCGGATTCGGACAGTTCTAGTGACGCAAACGGTGAAGACAAAGTGCTCTCTATCTGGGTTGGTGATATGCTAGCCAATGGCGATACGCTGATTCTTGGCATGGGTGAAGGTCTTTACGAAATGAGTGTGGAGTCCAGCGGAGAATGGCGTTTTGAAAATGGGACGACTTTCATTGATTCGATTTATCCCGAATCAGGCTCGGGTGATGCGGTTGTAAAAATCCATGTAAAAAAGAATGATTCCGATGAGCGACTTAAGGGAGAATTGCGGGTTGTATACCCTGAGGATACGGATCTGAATACATCAATGGATGTATGGCAGGTGTATAGCGGTGATTATGGAGATAATATGAATGTAGATGATAATACTGTAGTAATGGCATTTCTCGTTTGTGGCATGTTGGGGCCGGCTGGGATTGCTACAGATGATTGTGCGATAAATGCGCTTAATGGTCTTTTAGGGGCTGATGAGATGAAAAATCGATTGCTGGATTACCGCGATTGGAGAATTTATAAAACGACGGTAATTAAGTCACAGGTTTGGATGGCTGAAAATCTCAGGTATGATTCGGAAGGAGGTCATACTTATTGTTTCAATGATGATAAAGCAAATTGTCGAAAATACGGCCGACTCTATAACTATTATGCGGCAAAAAATGCTTGTCCAGACGGCTGGCATTTGCCGAGCAAAGCTGAATGGCTTACTTTAATAAATGAACTTGGGGGTGAAGCCGCTGCTGGCAAGGCGCTCAAATCTACCTCTGGATGGAAGAGCGAAGGTAACGGGAATGATGACTACAAATTCTCTGCGTTACCCGTAGGTTACTCGATTAAAAATACTTATTATAGCATGGACGAAGAAACTCAGTTTTGGGCATCGACAGGTTATGGAGGCAATGCCTTTTACTTAGTTTCCCTAAATTTCGATAATGATTCGGCTGCAGTGCATCCTAAGGCTGCTCGCTATGGACTCAGTGTTCGTTGTCTAAAGGATTAGGTTGTCAGCGTAAAAAAAATTCCCTCGTTTGAGGGAATTTTTTTATCATTAAGGTAATGATGTTAAGGCTGTTTTTTGGATTCTTTCTACTATTTTCGCTGTATGCCTGTTCCAACAGCGAATCTGTTTTTGATGCTGTGCAAAATCGCCCGGGCATAGCGAACATTACGCTTGTGGCAAGCGTCAATGGCATTGGCGATAACAGCTATAATGACCAAATATTGGCAGGACTATTCCGGTTTAATGAAGATAGTGGAGTGCCCTTCCGTCTGCTGCAGCCGGAATCTATGGACGAGGCCGATTCACTTGTACAGGCGTGGCTCAAGGAAAATGTCGACACCGATTCATCGATGCTGATTTTGGCTTCTTCCGAATATGTGGGACTGGCAAAAAAACTTGATGTTCGCTTTACGGGGGTAGGCAACAAAGTTTTGTTGTTTGAGGCCGATACGGCGGGACTTCCACAAGGCGTCAATGCTTTCTCGATAGAGCGTTACGGAGCGAGTTACTTGTCGGGGGCGATTCTGGGCATAAATCCCTGCATGATTTTGGCAGCGGCACCTGGCTTTGCGAGCCTTGAAACATCGATTGATGGCTTTAGGAAGGGCTACGATGCGCATAAGACGATAGCAGATACTTTGGGGGTGGATTATCTTACTTACAATGAAAATGATGAAACGGCTTTTAACAACATTGAATTTGCCTACGTGGCCACTTTTTCGATAACGAATTATATTCTAGATGCGGATAGACCTTCGGCTATTTTTCCTTTGTTGGGGGGCGCTATCAAGGGCGTGCGTCGGGCCTTGATCGATTATCCGAATACGGGACACTTTATGATTGGGATGGATGTTGACCAAAGCGGCGTGTTGCCAAAGGTGCCGTTTACTTTGGTCATTGACATTAAGGGGATTGTTATTCGCTACCTGGAAGAATGGGCTTTGGGTAAGGATTGGCCTCGGTTCCGCTCTTTTGGCTTGGGTGACGGTGCCGCATCGATTGTGTTTAACAAGAATTTTGACGATACGAAAGAGTTCGAAGCCCGCTATGAAAAGTATTATGACGAAGCGGTTCGCGAGGAGGCTCGCCATGCAAAGAAATAGTCTACTTTCCTTGTTGTTTATCGCGATTCTTTGTCTTTGCGCGTGCTCCGACAATACATCTTCTGCAAATTCCGATGCCAAGACGCACAAACTTAAGGTCGCCGTCATGGCGAAATCCTCTGAAATGGCCCGCTGGAAACGTAGCGCCGAATGGGCTTTGGAAAATATGGAAAAAGCCCAAGGCGGGCTCGACCAGAAGGTGGAACTGCAACTAGAATTTAAAAACCAGGATGACGCCGATTTTGATGAGTATATGGAAATGGTTGCGGGGGATTCGGACTATGTGGCGATTGTTGGCCCCACGCGATCGGACAAGGCGTACCGCATGGCGGAGCTTTTGCAGAAAAGTACGAAGCCGATTCTTTCGCCCAAGGCGTCGAATGTGGAATGCCAGCGTTTTTTTGCCAACATGCCGAACTTGTGGAACTTGGTTGAAAACGATTTTATGCTGATTGAATCAGCTTTTTCGCATTTGGCGAGTTCTTTTGCGTCACTTTTCATGAATGAACTGGAACTTACACTTTTGGCTCCGTCAAGTGAATTGAATGGCGGACTCGTAAGTTCTTATGTCGACTGGATAGGCTTTATGGCCGAAGAATTCGGACTTAAAATTGACAGAATCTTTTTGTACAATGACGAAGCCGAACTGCGGATGCTTACGCAGACTTATTTGGAACGTAAGAAACCGTATAGCGTTTTGTTGTTTGAACCCTATGATGACAAAATGGCCTTAGCCTTTGATGATGAATTGTATCAACAGGATGTCGCTTCTCAAGGTGGCATCCGAGTGGTGTGTTCCAGTAATTTCGTTTCGGATTCTATCGTAAAAAATCTTCATTACGATTTTTACCGTGGCTTTGATTTGTATGCAAGACCCGAGTCCGGGTTTGCGCAAGCTTACCATGAACATTTTGGCGAAGACATTCTCAATGGCGAAGCGCATTTCGTAGATGCTCTGTATATTTTGGCGTATGCCGCGACTTATTCCGTTTCGTCGGGATTGGAATTGAATGAATCGATTAGAGCTGTGCTCGGAGGAAGGGACGGTACCGGCGGCGATTGGATGATTGCCGGAATGCATGAAAATTTCATGTCGTTGCAGAATGGACGCTTGCCTGATCTGACGGGGGTATCGAGCTCTTGGACTTTCCAGGATAGGGACAACAGTGTGAGCGGTTCAGTGTATCGCGGGTGGAATATTGCTGACCATAAATATGTCACGAACGATTTTACCAGCAACGACGATTCGAAGCATTCAATAAATCCAGAAGAAAATTGGTTGGATTTTTTCAAGGCCGATGTGGATACGAGCTTTTTCGAATATGCAGATTCGAATATTTCTTATAATGACGTTTCGAAACATTGGGCGCTTTTGGTTGCAGCCTCATCGGGCTGGGCAAATTACCGGTTTCAGGCGGACATCTTTGCCATTTACCAGAAACTCAAGAAGATGGGGTACGACGATGACCATATTATCGTGATTGCCGAAGATGATCTTGTGGATCATGAACGAAACTTGTATCCGGGAGAACTCTTTATCCGTTTGGATGGAGATAACGTCTATGAAAAGGGTGTGGTTGATTACAAATTAAGTTACGTAAAGGCGTCTGACCTAGGAAATATATTAAGGGGAAATTCAAGTGATAAGTTGTCAAAGGTCCTCCGTGCAAAGTCGACCGACAATGTTTTTGTCTTTTGGAGTGGTCATGGAATGCCGGGATACCTGAATTTTGGAAATGACAAAATCAGTTACGAACAGATTATTTCGCTGGTGAAACAGATCCCGCACCGCAAGGTGCTGGTGGCCGTAGAAGCCTGCTATAGTGGTGGCCTCGGTGAAACGGCTGAAAAAGAGGATGTTTCCGGGATTGTCTTCTTGACGGCGGCCTCGCCTTATGAAACGAGTAAAGCGGATGAACGAAACGAAGAAATGGGCGTATACTTGACGAACCGTTTTACTCGAGGTTTTACGGAACTGCTTGATGAGACTCCCGACGCAACGTTGAGGGACATGTACATCGAAATCGCGAGTAAAATTTCAGGTTCGCATGTGCAGTTGTACAATATGAACCATTATGGAAATATCTACAAAGAAAAGCTAGATGAATTCTTTGTAGTAAAGTGAACTGCCTATAATAAAAAAACACCCCCTATGGGGGTGTATTTTATTGTCCAAGTAGGAATAATTTACTTGATTCGGAGGCGTGCGTATTCGTACAGACCGAGCGAGAGTGCCACCGAGGCGTTGTAGGAATGCGCTTCGGGCATCATCGGAATGCGGAGTACGGCGTCGCACTGCTTGCGAATGAAGGGTGGGAGGCCCACGTCTTCGCCACCGACGGCGATTACGGCCTGGTCGCTGAATTCAAAGCCGGCGAGGTTCGTTTCGGTGTCGGCGTCGAGACCGAGAATCTGGTAGCCAGCGAGCTTGAGTTCGCCGACGGCTGCTTCTAGGTTGTTCGGGCGGCAAATCTTCATCTTGTCGAGTGCACCTGCGGCAGAGCGGGCGACAGCCGGCGTAATGCCGCACATGCCCTTGGCTGGGAGCATCAAGAGGTCTACGCCCAAGGCGAGCGCGCTACGGATGCAGGCGCCCAGGTTGCGCGGGTCTTCGATGTTGGTGCCTACGGCGATTAGCTTGCGTTCGCCATTTGCTTTGGCCTTAAAATATTCTTCGCGGATGTCTTCCCAAACGAGAAGTTCCTTTTCGTTCAAGAGGGCAACCACGCCGTGGTGTTGCTGCACATAGCTGCTGAGCACCTTGGAATCGACTTGCTGCACGTGCACGTGGGCGCGCTTGGCGAGCTTCTGCAGTTCGTAGAGCTTGGGATTGCCCGACTGGTGCATAAAGAGCACGCGGTGGACTTGCATGGGGCTACGTTCCAGAAGGTCGGTCACTTCGCGGATGCCGCCAATTGCGGTTTGCGGGGCACCATCGGGATCGCCAAAACTCACGCGGCGGTCGCCATCGGTTTTACGGCGGGTAAAGCCGTCGCGCTTTTCAAAGCTATCGCGCGGTTTAAAGTTGTCGCGCGACTTGAAACCGTCGCGGCGTTCAAATCCTTCGCGAGGTTCACGGAAACCGTCACGAGATTCGCGGTCCTTGAAGTTGTGGCGAATGATGCCGAATTCTGTTTCCTTATCGGAATTCTTGCTGAATGCCATAATGCAATCCTTTATCTAAAATCCTTAGGGCTTTTCCCTACAAATAATAATCTGGTCCATCTTGATGTCGGTCAGCTTTTGCACGAGCGGCTCGACGCTAATCTGCTTAGGTGTCGCGATGCCCGCCTTGTGGGCGTTCGGGTGCTTTGCCAAAAAGCGGTCGTAGTAACCCTTGCCGTGCCCGCAGCGTTCGCCGGTCAGGTTGAACTTGGTGCCGGGAACCAGGAACACAGTGAAGTCGCCCTCGTAAGCGGGAATATCGCCGCGGGGTTCCATGATGCCGAACTTGCCCTTGATCAAATCTTTCTTGAGGCTTTGCACGTGGCAGAACTCCATGGCCGTTGGGCCCGTGCAGCGGGGAAGCAGCAGACGGTCTTCGTCGGCGAGCTGCTCGATAATCGGCATGATGTTCGGTTCGCCCGTGAGCGGGTAGAACGCCGCTACCTTGCGCGATTCCCTGTAGCCCTTGATGGCGTGGATTTCTTCCCACGGGTTTCCGATGAGTTCTTCGCCGTCGCGCTTCTTGCGCAACATCTCGAAAAGCGGCCTGGAGCCGAAAATCAAAAGGAGTAAGGCAGAAACGAGAAGTACAGATTCCATAATGATGCCTGCGGGGATTTGTCCAGTAGCGGGCGGTTGAGGTGAGTTATAAAAAAAATTAGTCGGGGTCGCCTACGCGCTTTGCATTGGGCAGGTTCTGTTGCAAAATTTCAGTCCACAGGGCGCGTTGCCAGTTCATGAGGTGAGCCTCTTCGTAGCGGGCCTCCCAGGGCATGTCTCCAGGAGCGGCAAGCCAAATGAGCTGCGCCTTGTTGGCCAAGAGCGACGGGTCAAGTTCCAGTTCTTCGGCTTTAAGGTCGCGCCAGGTCTTGAGCACCGAAAGCAGGTCGGAGTTCGGCACCACCGGCGGGGGCGGGGCCTTGGGCAGACGTTCGGGCCAGTCCGATTGCGGAACGGCCACTGCGGTCTGCAGCATGTTCACGAACGAATCCAGACGCTCGTCGCGAAAATTGCGGGGGAGCTTCGGCAACTTTTCCAAGTCCACTGTCGGGAAATTCGCCTCGCTGCGGCGTGCAATGGCAAGCATGAGTTCCACCGGCATCACCTTGTAGGGCGGGCGGTCCAGTTCCTGAGCCTGGTTTTCGCGCCATTCCCAGAGGAACTTGAGCACGTTCAAGGCGCACGGCGAAAGCGGTGCTGAACCCGTGACGCGCCAGGGATCCTTTCTCTGCGGGGCGGGATGCTTGGCATGTTCGATCAAGGCGTCGCACTGTTCGGTAAGCCAACTCATGCGGCCTGCTTCTTGCAACTTTTCTACGAGAATCGCGCAGAGTTCGTGCAGGTAGAACGTGTCGTGAATGGCGTATTCGCACATTTCGAGCGGCAACGGTCGCGTGGTCCAGTCGGCACGCTGGTTTTCTTTCTTGAGTTCGTCACCGAAGTATTCGCGGACCAAATCCGCAAGGCCCAGGTGATCTTCGCCCAGAATCTTTGCCGCGAGCATGGTATCGAAAATCTGCTTCGGCGAGAATCCGTAAGTCTGCCACAGCAGTCGCAAGTCGTAGTCGGCGCCGTGGAAAATGAGCGTCTGCATGGCGCGGGCCTTGAACAAAGGGGCCAGGTCAAGGCCACACAGCGGGTCCACAATGTAGTGGTGCTCGCCGATGGTAATCTGGATCAGGCAAAGGCGAGTGGTATAATGGTACATGGAATCCGCTTCGGTATCGACGGCGGCCATTTCGTACAGCTCCAAATCCGCCAGCAAATTCGCCAGCGATTCTTCGCTATCTACCAGTATGTATTTCTCGTCTTGCATCGTTGGGGTGAAATGTAATAAAATTTTTATTGTAAATTCGGATGGATTATAAAAAGGGGGAAGAATCCCCCTGGTTCGCACTTCGTTGCTCTCCACCCCCACTGCTGACGTAAACCCCAAAAGTTGGACACAACTTTAGAGGTTTGCATGACAAAAATACACACAGAAGAGGAATGGCAGAGGGTCCTAGACCTGCACAA
>NZ_FRBF01000028.1 GCF_900142545.1 Fibrobacter sp. UWT2
CACGGGCCCCTTGAGCGAACGCTCGAGGGGCCCTTCTTTTTATACCCGCATCCCCCCGCCATTGTCATGCTGAACTTGGTTCAGCATCGGCTTCTTGTGTCTAATACCGAGAGCATCAAAAATTTCTATCCTTTACCACATGAAACCGACGTTATCGTTTGTGTTGCAGTTGCCGCCATCGACGGCGTATGCAAAGCTTGAATCTGTTGTAGAGAATTTGCTTTCGGGCATCTGCATGATGCTTGATTCCGGAAAGGTGAAATTTTCGCTTTTCATGGATGGGCCGACTCTTGAGGTGGCAAATAAGGTCGCGCGTCCGCTGATGTTTGGCAAGTTGCGCCGCGCGATCGAAGACGGTTCGCTTGAACTTTTGGGTGGCGGTTTCTACGATCCCATGCTTCCGCTGTTCCCCACGGAACTGCAGTCCATGCAACTCAAGAAGCATGGCAAACTCCTGTGGAAACATTTCGGCATCGAACCGTCGGGTTATTTCAATTCCTCGATGGTTTGGGAAATGGAAATGACCGAACTTTTGGCTAAGCACCGCTTTGAATACGCGCTTGTGCAAGAGGCTTCGCTTCAGGATGCCTTGGGCCGTACCACTCCTGTTTCGGGTTGGTACACTGTAGAAGACAAGGGCTCCTTTATGCGCGTGGTTCCGGTTTCGCAGAAATTGTCCGAAGCCATTGCTAATGATGACTTCCAGTGGGAACAGATTGCGGAACCTTATTGTCGTGATGGCAAGTCTGCGGTAGTCGGCTTGAACATTCCTCCGCAGCCGGGCGATATTATTCCATTCTTTGAACGCCTGATTGAATTTGTGGAAATGAACGAGATTTCGACCAAGACCGTCGCCAGTCTCGTTGCGGATCAAAGTTCCGAAGGCCGCGTCAGTTTCTTGTTGTCGTCGGGGAGTAAGATTGGCTTGCCTGCAGCTGCCAAGACCTGCCGCGAACTTTTGATTAGAAGACCCGAAGTCAACTTGCTACACAAGATGCTCCTGTCGCAGTTCCATCGTGCGGCCGCATTCCTTAAGGGCCATGAACGTGATGATTTTTTCGAGATGCTTTTGCCTGCGATGTCGCCTATCTATTACCGCGACATGCAGGACTCCGAGGGTATGCGCACGCCGATGGTCCGTTGGTGGGGCTCTCGCTTTTTGCTACAGGCCGCTAACCGATTGACCGATCTGGTTTCCTTTGACGGTATTCGCCTGGATATTGCAGACTTCATGCTGGAAGGCAACAAGTGCATTTGGGCCGAGAATCATTCCTATTCTTTCTTGCTGAACTATCTGGATGGCGGTATTCTGAATATTTTGAATGCCAAGGCCGCCGAGAACAGCATCTTGGGATCCTGGCGGGATGATGGTAACCCTTCGGCGGGTTTCGTGGACTTCATGATACCCAATGTGGAACTGAAGGCGGAAAAGCTGGACCAGATCCTCTCTGACCGCGAAGGAGTCCTTTCGGCTCGTTATGAATACCAGATCAAGCGTCACGATGCGGGTACCGACATCGCCCTGCTGTCTGACCAGCACCCGGTGCTTGGAACACAGACTTGCGATCTTCATGTAGAAAAGACCTTCGGACTTTCGTCTACGGGTTCTGAATTTTCAGTAGAGTATAAGCTCACGAACAATTCTCCCGAGGCGGTAAAGGGCTTCTTCGGTACACTTCTGGATACGGGGCTTCTTGCCTGCGGTTATACAGCTAAGGATATCCTGGTAGATGGAGTTCCCTTGATGTTCAACTTCCGCGATCCGCTTATTTTCCCGGATGCGTCCAAGTTTGAAATCTCGGATATGGTGACCAGTTCAAAGATTCAACTTGAATTCGAAAAAAAGACTTCGCTGCTGATTTCGCCCATATTCGGCGCATCGGCCCTTGCTGCTCCTGAAGCCTTGCAGGGAATTCGCGTGTTCCCGTTCCAGAAAGTCAGTCTCGCAGGCCAGGCCGAAAGCACCTTGCGCTTGACGGTTAAGATTTCCAAGAGGTAACCGATGAAATCAGATTTGATTGATATACAGGTGGAATCTCGCGGAAACGATGTGGAACTTTCCTTGTCCGGTTCCCTTGGTCTTGCCCAACTTTCGGCGGTTAAAGAAAAACTGGACATGCTTGTCGAAGGTCCGGGCTGCTTTTACTTCTTGAACTTGCAGAACGCCCATTTCACCAGCGACCGCTACCTGGAAGTGTTCCTGGAACTCCTGAATCGGGTCAAGGCTCAAAAGTCGGCTTTGATTCTGATTTTCGAATCGGCAGAACTTTACGATTACTTCTCGAAGTACCTGAACATTTTTGAAGTCTACGAAAACCGTAAGGCTTACAAGAAATCGGGTACCAAGAAACAGTTGCAGCAGATTGGACTGCATTACGGGCTTCGCTCGGGTATTACAGTGAGTTCGGGTGTTGCTGTTGCGCTTATTTCCTTGATTCTTGGCTGGATGATTACCTTGTTTGTAATTATTTCGACCCAGGGGCACGATTTGGCCGACAAGCAGGCTCAAATTATTGCGCTGCAGAACCAAAAGGACCGTTACATCAAGGAAATCGACAAGTTGGAGTCTTCTATTGGGCCACTCCGCAAACTCGGGGTGGTGCAAGATACGACAAGACTCAGTTCCTTTGGACTTATCCAGGATTGGGTGAGCTACTTGGAATATCTAGAGAATACAAGGCGTGAAAAGTAACGTTCGCATATCCAAGCTCACGTTTGCCATAGCCCTGGTGTTTTGCTTTGGGGCTTTGGGGCTTTTTGTGTCTTATTGGTTTGCCCGTCAGGCCGAAATCAAGGTGCTCGTGGAACGGGAAGCCGCCTTACGCGCCGATATCGAGCAGCTGAGTGCTTGGGGAAAGTGGACCGTTGATTATGTCAAGATCAGCCGAGCCCTCGATTACCTTTCCAAAGGCCGCTTGAGCGAAGAACAGCGTGAAATGCTCACGGAACAGATCTGGCAGATTTCAAGGTCCTATGCCACGGATCCTCTGCTTATTTTGGCGGTGGTGGCTCAAGAAAGCCGAGGAAATCCCAATGCCCGCGGCCGTAAACAATCCGGAGCTTATTCGGGTGCCCTCGGGCTTATGCAAATCAAGCTTGAAACGGCTAAGAAAATGAGTGCCCACTTTGGACTTCAAATCGAAACCGAAGAGGATTTGCTTAAGCCGGAAATCAACGTGACGGTGGGTACGGCCTACTTGATTCGCCTGATTTCCAAGTATGGCAACTGGAAAGACGCCTTGATTGCATACAACTTAGGACATTCGGCGGTAGACCGAATGCTTCAATCGGGCAAACCCTTGCCGACCAAGTATTATGAGCATGTGATTTCGAAATATCGCAAGCTGACGGAGCTTGATTTTAAAACAAGCGACCAACAGCCCGTATATGACGACAAGTGGCAAATGGAATAGTGCTAAATTTGCTAAATTTACACTATGTTCCGTGTATTGTTTGTCTTGTTGATGGCTTCTTTGGCGTTTGCCGGTGAAATCCGGTATAGCCTTGAGCAGTTTGTCGATGAGGGCCTTGCAGCGGATCCGCAGGTGACAGAACTCAAATATGGCACCGAAGCGAAGAGAAACCAGATTCGCAAACTGAAATCCGAAGCGATTTTGCCGACTTTTTATGTGGGCATGATGGTGGGCCCCGCTCCCGGACTGAAAAATGAATTGCAGGATGGCGATACGGTGGAAGTTTATGACTTTACCAAGATGGGACCGTTCTGGGGTGTGCAGGCCAAGTTTATCCAGCCTTTGAATTTGGGACAGTACCGCGCCGGTAAAATGGCGTTGGAAGCGGATTTGCAGCAAAAAAGTTTCGATATCGAAAACCAGGTCCATAAAAAAGACGTAGAACTGCAGACCTATTACTACAATTACCTTTTGGCAAAAGAAATGATTCGCATTGCGGGCGATGCCCAGTCCAAAGTGGATGACGCCTATGAAAAATTGGAAGAAGCCCTGGACGATGACGACCCGAATGTGTCCCAGATGGACCTCTTGAACCTGAAGGCCAAAATGCATACGGTCAAGGAAGGGGTTGCCGAAGCCAATTTGGGAATGAAACGCGTGATGTTGGCGATTCGTTTTTCGCTGAATATGGATGATGGTGATTCTTTCGTGGCGGCCGATTCCGTGCTGACCCCGAGAACAGAACCTTTGCCGTCTTTGGATGAAGTCCGTAACATGACGCTGAAATATCATCCGGAATTGCGACAGCTTTCTGCGGGAATTCGTGCCCGCCGAATCCAGATGGATTTGGCCGAGGCTAAGCTTGCTCCGGAATTCTTTGTGATGGGCGAAATTGAATATGTCAAGAGCTGGGCTGGTAACAGAAGCGTCTTGCAGAAGAGTGCCTTTGCCGAAGATGCGGTGAACAAGTTCGACGGTGTGCTTGGTGTGGGCGTTCGCTATAACCTGAATTTCTGGAAAAATTGGGAAGGATACCGTTCGGCCCGTACGGACATGCGCGGTCTCCAGCTTAAGGAAACTTATGCTTCGGAAGGCTTGATGGCCAAGGCCGAGGAACAGTATTACCAGGTCGTTGCCGCCAAGGAAAAACTCGACGCCTTGAAGGAAAGCCTGCGTGCTACGGAAGGCATTTTGAAGGGTGCCGCCATGCAGTACGATTTGGACAAGTCCAAGACGGGAGATTTGGTCTCGGCATATACGCAAAATATCACGATGCAAAAAGATTACTATTTTGCGGTATGCTCTTACAATGTGGAATTTGCCCAATTGATTGCGAAAATGGGCTTGTCGCTGAAGGAATTCCACACGATTTATATGAATCAGTGATTTGAAAGGAGAACAATATGCTTAAGAAACTTTTAATTGCTATTGCCTGCGCTTCTTTGGTAGCTTTTGCTGCCGAAGATCCCGTGGCCGCCATCAAGAAAAAGGATACGGAACTTCAGGCTCTCTTGAAAAAATCCAGTCGCAACGCCAAAGAGACTGAACGTGTCAAGAGCCTGCTGAACGATTCCTTCGATTTTGCCCTGTTGGCAAAGAAGTCTCTATCTGCAAATGATTGGAAAGCTCAGGACGCTGCCGCTCAGGAAAAGTTTGTCGCTGAATTCCAGCGCATGGTCCGCAATTCCAGCGCAAAGCGCTTGGAACTGTACCGAGCCGATTCAACCATTTATGAACCGGCAAAGATGAAGGGTGACAACGAAGCTCGCGTGGTGGCACACCTTTGGAATAAGGGCAAGGAATCGGTTCTGGAATACAAGATGAGCCTGGTCGATGGCAAGTGGAAGGCCTGGGACCTGGTGATTGATGACCTTTCTACCGCTCGCAATTACAAGGACCAGTTCTCGCAAATTCTCAAGACCAAGAGCTTTGCGGACCTGATCGATATCATCAGCAAGAAGGCTGATGAATCGGAGAAGTAACCGTTTTGATTTGGGTTCTGGGCGTACTTTGTGCTTTGGCGCTTGTCGCCCTGTTCTTCCCGTTTGTATTCTGGGTTGACTTTTCGGCGGATTTCAATCGTGTAACGGTTGGCGTTCGCTTTTTCAAGAAAGTCGTTTACAGCTACGAAAAGAAGTTTGGCAAGAAGGGACTGTCCGAAGACGAGGACAGTTCTTTTGCTGAAAATGATGAAGAGACTGCTGTGGCCCCGGCAACGCCTGTGGAATCAAAGGCAGCTCCGAAGGAAGAACAAAAAGTAGAACTTGAGCAAAAGTCAGAGCCTGAAAAGACGACCGAACCGGTAAAGCTTGCTGCGGAACCTGAAAAGCCTGCCGAAAAAAAGGAAGAAGCGAAGCCGATTGAAAAACAGGAAGAGGCGAAACCGGTAGAGAAGACGGAATCGAAAGAAGAATCGAAACCGTCGGAAGAAAAGTCTTCTGATGACGATGAAAAAGAAAAGCGCTCCCTGACAGAGGTAGAATTTTGGACTCTGCTTTTGACTCCTGAATTCGATGAGCGCGCCTGGTGGGCGGTACGCCATGCTTTGTCCGCTTTGTTTAAGTTGTTCAGAATCCGCTTTGTTGATTGTTTTGTGGAAGGAATTTGTTTGCCGGAATATGAATCCATGGGCTATGCTGCGGCATTGAACGGATTCCTCAAGAGTTTCCCTTACATTGGGGCGTGGGATTTCCGCATGGACTGGACCCGCGATCATGAGCCGCATGCCGAAGGCCATATGCGTGCGTCGATCAATGTTTGCCGTGTGCTGGGGGTGATTCTTGCTACTCTCTTTTATGGCGGCATTGTAGCCTTTACGTTTTGGCGTCGCCGTGCCCATATCCTTAAGACGGGTGAACTTCCGGAGCTTGGATTTATCCGCAACAAGATTGTGAAAATGATGTCGGAGGATGACTGATGCCTGCTTTGACTTTGGACAGACTATTGGCCTCGATTGGATTTGGTTCGCGGAAGGAAAGCCGCGCCCTTGTCCGCATGGGTATGGTGGAACTGGATGGCAAGGTCCTTGACGATCCGTTTATGGAATTCAAGGAAAGGCCTGAGTTCATCACGGTGAATGGTGAAGAAGTCCCGACGATTGAAAAACTCTACATCATGATGGACAAGCCTCTGGATGTGGAATGCAGTCACAACGCCCGAGACCACCAGTCGGTGTTCGAGCTGTTGCCGGACCGTTTTACGGCCATGGGTATTCAGACGGTGGGCCGTCTGGATGCGGATTCTTCGGGCCTGTTGCTGTTTTCGAACCAGGGCGATTTCATTCACAAGGTGGAAAGTCCCAAGAAAGGGTACCTCAAGAAATACCGCGTGACTCTTGCAAGGCCCTTTACCGAAGAACAGAAAGCGGAACTTTTGCGTGGCGTGATGCTTAAAGACGAAAGAAGGCCGGTGCTTGCACGGGCCTTAGAGGTTGACGGAGAATCCGTCTTGATTTCGATTGGCGAAGGTTTGTACCACCAGGTCCGCAGAATGTTTGCGGCAGTGGGAAACCATGTGGAAACGCTTAAGCGTGAAGCCATCGGCCCAGTGGTGCTGGACTCGACCCTTGGCAAGGGCGGATGGCGCTACATGACGGAAGAAGAAGTGGCGTCGCTGACCTGAGTTTCTTCGGACTCAAGCTTGGCGTTTGCACCTTCGACCAAGGCTTCGATGGAATTGATCTTGTCCTTGATGTCGTTGCTGAACTTGAACGACGGAACCATGCGTTCTTCGATCAAGACAGTTTCACCGGTGCGGGGGTTGCGAGCCGGACGAGCCTTACGGGGCTTGCAGGCAAAGGTGCCAAAGCCACGGATCTCGATGGTGTTGCCTTCGATCAGCTTTTCGCCCAAAAGGTCGAGAAACTGTTCGATGACGGTCTTAATATCGTTACGCACAAATCCGGTGGACTTGGCGATCTCTTGAATCAGTGCTTGTTTAGTTATATTTGCCACGGCTTAAATATAGGTTTATCAATGAGTTAGCGTACCGGTCTGAATAAAATTAAACAATTTTTTCGGGCTCTAGTTGCGGAATATTTGTGGATAATTGTTGTTAAAATGTTGAAAAGTTTTAGGCTCAGAAATTTGGACGTGTTTCCGAATACCATACTTAGCCCCATGGACGGGGTGACGGATGCCCCGTTCCGTAGACTTTGCCGAGTTTTATCGGGAAATCGCATGGGACTCCTGGTATCGGAGTTTGTTCCGACAGATGGCGATGCCGTTTTTTGCCTAGATGGCCACAAACAGCTGAAGTTTTTTCCCGAAGAAAGGCCTTTCGGAGTGCAAATCTTCGGAAGATTTCCCGACCGAATGGCCGCTGCCGCCAAAAAAATTGCCGAAAACCTTCACCCGGAGTTTATCGAGGTGAATGCGGGCTGCCCGGCGCCGAAGGTGGCGGGCAAGGGGAGTGGTTCCGGCCTTTTGCGTGATTTGCCGCGACTGCAAGAAATCCTGCACGACGTCCGAGCCGCCCTGGATGCTTCTAGCGTGGATATTCCGCTCACGCTCAAGTGTCGCATCGGCTGGGACGACGAAAGCATTAACGTGATGGAAACGCTGAAAATCGCCGAAGGCGAGGGCGTGGAAATGCTCACGGTGCATGGCCGTACCCGCTTGCAGGGGTACAACGGCCTTGCCAACTGGGACTGGATTGGCAAGGTCGCTGCCGCGGCCAAGATTCCCGTGATTGGCAATGGTGATGTCAACAGTGTGGCGGTGGCTCGTGAACGTTTGGAAACTTATGGGGTGTCGGGCGTATCCATTGGCCGCGGTGCCATGCATAATCCTTGGATTTTCGGACAGATTGCCGATGCCTGGGAAGGTAAGCCCGCGCGTGAAATTACTGCGACAGAAGCCTTGGATGTGTTCCCGCTTTATTTTAAGTTCAAGCTCGAAGATGGCTCTACCGAAATGGGGGCGCTAGGCCGCCTTAAACAGCTTGCGGCAAGGCTTTGCAAGGGCTTTTGCCAAGAAGGATGTGGTGACGAAGTTGGTATGCATGTTCGCCAGACCCTGCTTACTGCGCAGACTCCGCAAGAATTTTTTGAGCGCCTTGAGGTGTTGAAAAATGGTGTTGTGAAATCAATGTGCTTTGATCCGAATCGCTTGATAAATCTGAATGGAGCCAAGGAAACCGAATTGAGGTTTGGCGACCAGTTCGCGGGACGATAAAAAAAATTATCAAAGAAACAATTTGTATATAGCGTGTATGACTATGTGCTGTTGTTGCTAAAAATGGCGAAGAATAGACTTAATTTATACGAAAAAAGTAACTGTTGAGGGTTTGACAACAAGAGAAAAATAAACTATTGTTAAAGAGACTTTTTAAGGGAACGAACTATGGCAATAGTAAGCGTAAGAATGGAAGACGAAACAAAGAAAAAGTTTGAAACTTTCTGTGATTCCGTTGGAATTACGGTTTCGGCTGCAGTAAACATGTTTGTGAAAATGACGCTCCGCGAAGACCGGTTGCCGTTTGACGTCAAGGGTCATTCGTTTGAACCGCTGGGAAAGGTGGTTCAGGCGAAGGGTGTAGACTAAAAAATTTCTTGCTTAATTCGTTGTGAAAAACCGTCCTCGATGGGGCGGTTTTTTTTATGTAAACATTGCAATGTTTTGAGTAGTGTAAATAGATAGTGTTTGTATTACAAGAATTTTAAAGTGTCTGTTTGTTATCATACAAATTATACTTTCATTGTAAAATGTTTACTTTGTGTGTTGAAAAAGTAATTATTTTGTTTGAATTTATTTAATTTGTTAAATGCTGATGATGAGGGTGAAATATGAATTTATTGCTAAGCTTGACGGAAAAGTGTAATTTACGTTGTAGCTATTGCTATTATAAATCAAGCCAAGTGAATCGCGAACTTGAAATGAGCGATGAAATTCTTGAAAAATCGATAAAATTAGCTTTAGAGAGAACCATTAAGTTAAAACATGAATTTTTTAATATCACCTTTTTTGGTGGTGAACCTCTTTTACGTGTTGATGCCATTTGCAAAGGTGTTGAATTTGCAAAAATGATGGTTGAATCTGAACGTGCAAAGTTGCCCAAAAATTTTGAAATGCACTTTGCGGTGAATACGAATGGCACGCTTTTTTCCAATGACCTTTTGGACTTTTTTCAAAAAGAAAAATTTCAAATATATTTGTCGTTAGATGGACCGGAAAAAAAACATGACATCTCTAGAGTCAAAATTAATGGAAAAGGCTGCTTTAAAGATATCGCTCCGTATATTCCAAGATTGGTCGATATGGATGCAACCGTTTTGTCGGTGGTGACTCGCAAACATGTGCGGGGATTGGCTGACTCCGTTAAGTGGGTGTTTGAACAAGGCTTTAGGGGAATGTCGACCGCGGTGGATTATGATGGCAAATGGACTGGCGAAGATTTAGATGCTCTAGCTTTGGAATATCAAAAAATGGCCATGTTCTGGTTTGATTTCAGAAATGCCGGAAAAGATTTTTATTTAGGAACGATTCAGGATAAAATTACATATGATGTCCTGAATACTAGACAAAAGGAACAGTCCTGTTCCATTTCCAAAGGTGGATTTGGTGTCGCTGCGAATGGAAATGTGTTTCCTTGTAGTCGGTTTGTAACAAGCGCACCTGATGCGAAGTATGTTTTGGGCAATGTCTTGGAAAATGGACTTGAAATGTTTTCTGGCCCCGTCGCCAAAGACATATGCCATTTTCTAGAAAATGATAAACCTGAATGCAAGAACTGTGCGATTAAATATCGCTGTTCCGCGCATGAATGTGGATGTACGTCTTTTTATACAACAGGATCGATTTATGGTGTGTCTCCTGAAGTGTGCACTCATGAACGAATCTTGACGGCGATTTGTGACGAGGTTCTTGAAAAACGTCGTTCTCAGGGATATTTCTTTTAACTCTCTAACCCTAAAAAAAGGAAAATACAATGGCTACAAAAATTGAAACAAAAGCGGTTGCCGCAAAGACTGTTGCAAAAGCTACGGCGAAAGGCAGCAAGGTCCTCTCTTTTGACGGAACGAAAGGGATTATCGTTGAAAGATGGGCCTTTGAACACCTCAAGCCTGTAAAACGTGGCGGCTCTCTTGTGGGCTATAGAATGGATCGCGAGTTGTTTAGGGCTGCCGACTTCAAGCAAATTGAAAAGGCCGTAACCCTTGCTCAGGCTGCCGATACGAAGCTCGCTGCAAAGGCTAATCTGAAGGCTACAAAGACTCTTACGGCGAAGAAAAAGTAATTTTTTGTTGTGAAAAAAGCGAAATCCTTGTCTGCATTGCAAACAAGGATTTTTTTTCGTTTTTCCTTTTTTTTACCTCCAAATTATTCCAATTTGGACTAATTTGGGGGCTCTTTTTAGGGCTTGCCGTTGCAATTTGCCTTTTTTCTTATATATATTAATGGCAATAATTGTTCTTAAGAAGGGAAATATGAGGAACAAAATATTTGCGTATAAGGATGCAGTTTCATTCGAAAATGAACTATTCCTGTTTAGCAAGTGGTACAAGGAACATGGTTCCCCCACGATGTGCTTCCAAATACATTCAACCATATTGGATCCCGAAAAACTGAAGCCCGTTTGGGATATTCTGGAACGGGTATTCCCCGAGACGCCGTGGTTTGGCAATTCGACCGCCGGGAACATTGTGGATTGCGAACAGGCCGTCGATATTTCGGTGTCCGCCATTATTTTCGAAAAAACGACGAGTAAATTCCAGGTTTTTCAGTACGACTTCTCTAGGGAATCTGTCGGTGGCATTGCGAGCGAAATCGTAAAAGAGGCAGATAAAAATCCATGGGTAAAGGCTGTTGAAATTTATCACTGCATTTCGCCCTTCTCGACGACGGCTCTTTGCGAAGGGCTTGACAGCCTTGCTCCGAACATTCAGGTTTTTGGCGGTATTGTTTGCTCTCCCGATATTACGAGCCCGAATTCCTGCGTGTTCTCGTCGGTGGGTGGCTATACGAAGTCCGGTCTTTTGGTCGTGTTCTACGGCGGTGACGATCTTTATATTGAATCTCGCAAGATTAGCGGCTGGAAACCCATTGGACGTAACTTCCACGTGACCCGTTCGGAGGGCAATATCCTTTATGAATTGGGCGGTATTCCGGCTTACGAAGTTTACAACAAGTACCTGAATATTAAGAACGATAACAACTTCTTCTACAACGCGCTTGAATTCCCGATGCTGTACGAGCATAACGGCGTTTCGATTGTGCGTGCGGCTGGCGCCAGCAATCCGGATGGTTCGCTCTCCATGTCTTCGGATATTGACGAGGGGTCTATAGTCCGCTTGTCTTATGGTGAGCCGCAGTTGATTGTGGAAAAGATTAAGGCTGAAAGTGAAGCGTGCGAAAAGTTTGCTCCCGAAGTGCAGCATATCTTCTCTTGCGCGGCCCGAAAGGCGTTCTGGTCCCAGCATGAACCGACTTACGAAATTTCTCCGTTCAAGGGCTTGGCTTCTAGCACCGGATTTTTCTCGCATGGCGAGTTCCTACGTGAAAAGGGCCACTTGAACCAGCACAACATTACGCTTGTATTTGCCTCGATGCGTGAAGGTCCTGCGGTAAAGCATGAACATGCTCCTGTAGAAGATATCCAAGAGGGAATGGCTTCGCGTTTGCCGCTTGCGGCCCGTATGGCAACGTTCATTCGCGAAACTTCTTTTGAACTGGAACAGATTAATAGCAAGCTGCGCGTGATGAACGAACACTTACAGGATGTCGCGACGACCGATGCCTTGACGGGGCTTGAAAACAGACTTGCCTTTGACGAGATCCTCAAGACCATTAGCCAGGAAGACGCTGAAGCTGGCACTTGGACGATGGTGCTGATGGACGTGAACGGCTTGAAGTACGCAAACGATACCTTTGGCCACCAGGCGGGCGATGCCCTGATTGTGGCGGCGGGAAACGCTATCAAGAGCGCTTACGGTGCAACCGGAAACTGCTTCAGAATTGGCGGTGACGAATTTGCCGTGGTGACGCGTGCTCCGCTGGATTCGCTGTTCGTGCTGTATAGCAACCTGCAGAAGTGCATCGAAGAATACAACAAGGACGCTTTGTACCACTTGTCCATTGCAGTGGGCGAAAGCCGCCTGCGAAGCGATTCCGGCGTTCGCAAGTCCATTAGTGACTGGAAGATGGAAGCGGACTTGAACATGTACCGCGACAAGGTGCGTTACCACAAACCGGTTGAAAACAATGAAAACCAGAACCTCAAGGACTTGATTTCTTGTTTGATCACGGTGGAAGAAGCGAAGGATTCCTACACGGCTCACCATTCCGATCGCGTGAAGGCTTTCTCGGAACAGATTGCTAGGTTGCTTGGCCTGTCGGAAGGTTCTGTCTCGTTGATTACCCATGCCGCGCACTTGCACGATATCGGCAAGATGGGCATTAGTGACAACGTGCTCGGTAAACCCGGTAAACTGACGGATGATGAATTCTCGATTATTAAGCAGCATCCGGTGATTGGCGCTAAGATCTTGATGCAGTCCAACTACACCCATGAATTGGTGCAGATTGTGTTGCATCACCATGAACGTTACGATGGTCGCGGTTATCCGGAAGGCTTGAAGGGTGAAGATATTCCTATTGGAGCCCGTATCATCGCTATCGCAGACTCTGTTGATGCAATGACGAGTAAGCGTGTTTACCGCGACGCCATGTCGCTTGATTACTGTAAAAAGGAAATCGAGAAGAACTTGGGCGCGATGTACGACCCGGCCATTGGCAAGGTCGTTCTGGATCATTGGGACGAGGTAGCGGACCTGCTGATGAAACTGCAGAGCGGTCGCCCGAAAGTCATTGATCGCACCAAATAATCTTATAGCGAAAAAGCCGCCGGAACAAATCCGACGGCTTTTTAATTGCTTCTTTGATAATTAGCGTTTATCGCGGTCGACCCAGGGGCGAGCCGTGTGGCCCGTGTAGATTTGGCGCGGACGGTTGATCTTGGAATTCGGATCGTCGTGCATTTCTTTCCAGTGGGCAATCCAGCCGGGGAGTCGGCCGATGGCGAACATCACCGTAAGCATGTTCGTCGGAATGCCCATGGCGCGGTAGAGAATGCCCGAGTAGAAATCCACGTTCGGGTAGAGCTTGCGTTCGATAAAGTAGTCATCCTTGAGGGCGGCTTCTTCGAGCTTGAGCGCAATGTCCAGGAGCGGGTCGTGGAAATGTTCGCGTTCGAACACCTGGTACATGAGCTTCTTGAGAACCTTGGCACGCGGGTCGTAGCTCTTGTAGACGCGGTGACCGAAACCGGAGAGACGGAACGGGTCGTTCTTGTCCTTGGCCTTTGCCATCACCTGGTCAATGGTCATGCCGCTCTGCTGAATGCGTAGGAGCGTTTCGAGCACGGCCTGGTTTGCACCGCCATGGAGCGGACCCCACAAGGCGCAAATGCCGGCGCAGATACTTGCGTACAAGTTAGCGTGAGAGCTGCCCACCATACGCACGGTAGAGGTAGAACAGTTCTGTTCGTGGTCGGCGTGTACAATCAGAAGCGTGTTCAGCGCCTTTTCCATGATCGGATCCGGGTGATAGGAACGGGCCTTGCTGCTGAACATCATGTTCAGGAAGTTGCTGCAGTAGCTGCGTTCCGCTTCGGGGTACACGAACGGTTCGCCGATGCTTGCCTTGTAAGAGAAGGCGGCAATCGTGCGGATCTTCGAAATCAGGCTTGCGGTCGTCAGGTCGAACACGTCGGCGATGTTTTCGTCGTCGTAGAAACGCGGCGTAAACAGACCCACGGCGTTCACGATAGAGCTCAGAATGCCCATCGGGTGGGCGCTCGGCGGCATCTGCCTAAAGAAGTGCAGAAGGTTTTCGTGGAGGAGGGCGTTTTCGGTCAACAACGTGCGGAAACGCGCGAGCTGCTGCTGAGTCGGCAGTTCACCGTAAATCAGGAGCCAGGCGGTTTCGGGGAAGGTCGCCTTTTCGGCAAGGTCTTCGATACTGTAGCCGCGGTAACGCAGGATTCCCTTTTCGCCGTCCACGTAAGTGATGGCGCTGCGGGTGCTACCGGTATTCAGGTAGCCGTAATCCAAGGTCACCAGGCCGGTTTCCTTGCGGAGTTTGCAGATGTCGAGACCGTGTTCGTTTTCAGCACCTTCAACAACAGGGAGCTCGATGCTCTTTCCGTTGTAACTTAAAATGGCGTTGTCGGACATTATTCCTCCAGGAGGTACGGGGTTCCCGCACCTTACTTCATCTTCAAAATGCAATTATAGATATTGTCGAACAGCTTGGGGAGCTTTTCGGTCGGCACGGCAGAGAATGCGAGGCGAATCAGGCCAGAAAGCATGATCGTACCGGTGCTGTAGTCCTTGATGAGCTTTTCGCGGAGCTGTTCTGCGTCAACGCCCTTCGGCTTGATGCACATAAAGTAACCGCTGTTGCACGGCATCGGTTCAAAGGCGTCCTTGTATTCCGGATGGGCGGCAAAAACTTCCTTGATGATGTCGTAGCGCTTCTTGAGCACAGCGTACTTTTCCTGCTTCTGCTGCTGGTATTCGGGGCTCTGGAATGCGGCGAGCAGGATCTTCTGGCTGATGCTCGGGGCGTTGGAAATGTTACCACGGACGGTACCGGCGGCCTTGTCTTCGAGAGCCTTGAGCTGTGCTTCGGTAGCACCCTTGAAGCCGAAGCTCATGAAGCCCACGCGGAAGCCCCATACGTAGTCTTCCTTGGTCGGGCCGTCAAGCTTGACAGCGAGGAGGTTTTCGTGAGCGTCCACGAGCTTCACGAACAGGGATTCCTTTGTCACGCCTTCTTCGTACACGAGTCCGAAGTAAGCATCGTCGAGGAGGGCCACCACCTTGTTTCCCTTGGCGGCGCATTCCGTGAGAATCTTGGCGATTTCGACAGCTTCCTTTTCGGTAGCGGTGTAACCGGTCGGGTTGTTCGGGAAGTTCAGGAGAACGACCTTCTTGTCGCCCTTGCTAGCTTCGAGAGCGGCCTTGAGGGCTTCGGTGTCGAAGCCGCCGTTCTTGAAGGTGTTGAAAGTCTTGATCTTGGCGCCACGGGCGTTTTCGAACACGAGTTCGTAGTTGTCCCAGTACAGGTCCGGGATAATCACTTCGTCGCCAGCGTCGAGGAACATGTAGCCGGCGCAGCTGATGGCATGCGTCAGGGCGGCGGTCACCACCGGATTGCTGAAGCTCTTGGTGGCAAGCGTCGGGTTCTTCTTGATGTCCAGTTCCTTCCAGGCCTTGCGGAGGTCCGGGTTACCGAAGCTCGGGGCATACAGGAAAGAAGTCTTGGGGAGGTTCAGGGACTTGAGAACGCAATCCAGCACCAACGGGCTGCCATCGTCTTCGAGGGCGGTACCGATCGTAGCGTTGATTTCGGAGCCCTTGGCTTCGGCACCCTGGCCGAGGATACCCTTGCGGGGGAAGAAGATTGCCTTGCCCTGTTCAGAGAGCATGTCGAGAACTTTGCAGCCGTTGGCAGAAAGTTCGGCGTTGAGAGCCTGTGCTAAAGGATTGTAGTTCATTGTGGTGTCCTTTTGAATTTTTGCGGGTGCAAAAATAGAAAAATTTGGAATATTTCCCACCCTGTTCGCCCTGGCTTGGCCGGGAATAACCTGTTCTGACGGCTAAATAAGCAAAAAAATATTTTTTGAAAACAGTAATTACAGATTTGCCTGTTTCCCGTGACGAAAAACACTGGATATTGCAGAAATTGTAAAGCCCCTTGCGCCGTATGGTGTATTAATTTATATTGAAAGGTGTCTTAGGAGGTTTTTATGAAAAGAGTTTGGGCTTGTTGTGCAGCACTTTCATTTGCACTTTTGGCATGTGGTGACGATTCTTCGTCGAATTCTAGCGATACCCAGGGAAAACAGCCTGCTTCTGAGCGTTCCAATAAAGTTGAACTGACGCTGGGCAAATGCCTTGATCACGGCCTAGGTGTTTTATACAAGAAAGCTGATTCCGAAGAATTGGATAAAGCGTACTTGGTTGAAGATTCTACGGGTGCGACCCAAATATTGGTTCCTGAGTTGGGCGATTATTGTGGTATTATTGCTCAGTTTGTTTCTAAGCGGCAAGGGGATACGTTGTCTGTTTGGACCGAACCGTTAAAGGGAATCGATGAAGATGGTCGCGAATTCACTTTGTCCGGTGAAACCTCTTGCAGTTGCATTAAAGACCATTGGTTTACTATTAATGCAGACGATGCTGATGCCAAGTATTTCAAGTATTCCGGCGAAGTCTTTGAGATAACATCAGACCCGGCTCCCGAAAGGCCCGAAATTGAAGAACCTACGATTCCCGATGCTCCGGAATTTGATGAATCGGAGCCGCATCAAGAAGTGACGGATGTGATAGGTCATTGCGATGCAATGCTCAATGAAAATGAAAGTCTCTTGAGTAACAAGTTCCTTTATGTGGATGCTTGGAACGATTTTTCGGAAAGGGATTCTAATGGGGTAGGTGCGCCGTTTGCAAGAACGCATTATGACGGGGATGATGTCGTATTGGTTTTTGAAGAGACGTTTAATTGCGATGAAAAGGTCGAAAAAGTCAATGTTTATCCTTCGAATGATACGCTCTATGCAAAACCGGAAATGACGAAACTAGATTCCGTGAAATTAGAACCGGGCGAAGGTTGTGCCTGTATGACACGAGCGGCGTTTAAGCTCAAGAACGAAGGCGTTTATGCTGAGGCGAAGTACATGGTCTTTGGAAACCACATGGAATACGTGTATACGCTGAAGCCTGGAACTGAAAAATAATCATCACCAATGCTCCTTGGAATGATTAGGACCCTCCCTCCCAAAGGGGGAGGGTCTCTATTTATACTTCGCCGATTCGCGTCATTTTAAGGAGCGGCATGCCGGCGTCGCGGCATTCGGTTAGGTTCACGTCGAAATCAATGCTCCAGTCGTTGAAATCCTCTTCGTCTTGCAGCATTTGCTGAACGTGCATGATTTCGCCTTCGTAGGTGATAATCGTATGGTGCAGCGAGCGGCCTTCGACATCGAGGCGGAAGTTGTGATGTTCCGCGGTGTAAGCCGCCATGATTTCCATAAGGCCGTTTTCAGTCCAGGGCTTGCCTTCGCCGTCCACGAGCATTTGGCCTTCGGCGAGGTCGTCAGCGAGCATATCAAGCACATCGCTGTATGCCTGCTTCTGCAAGGCAGACATAAGCTGGAAGATGCGCTGGCGCACCATGACGATAAAATGTTTCTTGTCGTAGGTAATGTCTGCGGCCACCTTGTCGGCGCCGAAAGCGGTTTCGAGTTCTGTGGCGCCGGCAGCTTCCAGACGCTTCTGGTAGTCTTCGGGGTGCGCCATCTTTTCCCATTCTTCGAGTAGGCTCGAGTCGGTGCGACGAATCATGTCGCCGAGGTAATCCTGCATGTCGAGAAGTTCCTCGTTCTTGTAACCGTCAGGAACGGTCTGCGAAAGCACCTTGTAAACGCTGTTCAGGTGTCGCAGCAAAATAGCTTCCATACGCTGCAATCCGTACTGCTTCACGTATCCGCTGAAGGTACTGAAGTTTTCGAACATTTCACGCACGATGCTCTTGGGCTCAATGTTTTCGTCTACCCAGGGGTGTTCTTCGGCGAAGGCGTTGAAGGTGTCATAAATGAAATCGCGGAGCGGTTTGGGATATTCCACTTTCTCGATTTCTTCCATACGCTGGTTGAATTCCATGCCCTGCGCCTTGAGCTCATCGAGGCGGGCGTTACGAGCTTTGTTCTGCTGGATTCGCAGAATCGCTTCGGGGTTTTCAACGATACTTTCGCACAAAGTAATCACATCGAGTGCGTATTCGGGGCTTTCGCGGTCCAGTTTCGGAAGCGTATCGACTACGTACAGCGAAAGCGGCTGGTTCATCGAAAAGTCGTCTTGTAAGTCCATGTTCACGCGGAGCTTGCTATAGCCCGGTGCAATCGGTGTCACGAATTCAATGATATTCTTCTTGACAAGGCTCTTGAAAAGCTGAAAAGCGCGGTGCTGCAACTGTTTTTTGCTGGAGGCACTTTCGTGGCAATCCTTGAGCAAATTGCGCATGGCGGTACAACCGTCTGTAGGGCGGCTCAGAATGTTCAGGAGCATTCCGTGGCTTACCTGGAAGCTAGAAGTCAGCGGTTCCGGCGAAGCGGCAATCAAGCGCTTGTAGGTGCTTTCGTCAAAGGGGACGTAGCCGTGTTCGGGCGGTTTCTTTTTCTGGAATTTCTTGCCCGTCTGTTTCGTTTTCGCTTCGAGTTTCAAATTTTCGATGACGTGTTCAGGCGCTTGTGCGACCACGTAACCGATGTCGTCAAATCCCTTGCGGCCTGCACGGCCTGCAATCTGGTGGAAATCTCGGGCGGTCAAAATAGCCGTCTTGTCGCCACTGTATTTGCAGAGTTGCGTAAAAAGCACCGTTCGAATGGGCACGTTCACGCCTACGCCGAGCGTGTCGGTGCCGCAGATGACTTTGAGTAAACCTTTTTGTGCCAATTTTTCGCAGAGAATGCGGTACTTGGGCAAAAGTCCTGCGTGGTGGAGACCGATGCCTTGCTTGAGCCAGCGCTTGACTTCGGGACCGTAGGGGCTACTGAATCGGACTTCCTTGATGGCCTCGTTAATGGATTGCTTTTCTTCTTTAGTACACAGGTCCAGGCTCATGAAATTCTGGGCGTTGGTCGCCGCCGCTGCCTGCGTAAAATGCACCACGTAAACGGGTGCTTTTCCGCCTGAAACAAGCTTTTGTACCGTATTCGAAATTTCGGTTTCGGAATAGCTGAAATCAAGCGGAACCGGACGCTGCGAAGACCGCACCGTGACCGATTCGCGGCCCGTATGCTTTGTCATGTCGCGTTCGAAAAATTCGGTGGCGCCTACAGTGGCACTCATCAGTAAGAATCGCGACTGCGGAAGCGTGAGTAGCGGCACCTGCCAAGCAACACCGCGTTCCTTGTCGGAATAGTAGTGGAACTCGTCCATCACCACATCGGTAATCGTGAGTTGTTCACCTTCGTTCAGGGCCATGTTGCTTAAAATTTCGGCGGTGCAACAAAGGATCGGGGCGTCGTGATTGACGGTGGCGTCGCCTGTAGAAAGCCCCACGTTTTCGGCGCCGAATTCTTTACAAAGTGCCATCCATTTTTCGTTCACAAGGGCCTTGATGGGGCAGGTGTAAACGCTACGGCGGCCATGTGCCAAACTGTCGAAATGGAGCGCCAGGGCCACCATCGATTTCCCGGAACCCGTAGGCGTATTCAAAATGACGTTTTTGCCGTCCAAAAGCTCAAGGATAGCCTCTTCTTGAGCGGGGTAGAGTGTGGTGCCACGCGACTCTGCCCATGCCATAAACGAGTCCAATAGGGTCTCGGCGCCCTCACCGGCTTTGAATGGAACTTGAGGCAGGAATTCTTTAAGGCGTTTGGGGGCGTTTTCACTCATAAAGCCAAAGATAGCTTTTTTGTATAGCCCCTGTTTTTTCTAAATTATATCCGCATTGTGTTAGAGGAAGACCTTTCTATGGCGACATCGAAAAAAGAAGAAACCGATTTAGGTGAATTTTTAAAGATCCTTGTAAAGAACTGGCAGATTATGGCCCCAGTCATGTTGCTTTCGGCAATTATTGGAGTCTTCGTTGCCATGTGGGCACGTCCGATTTATCAGGTGGATGCCCTTTTACAGATTGAATCCAAGAATAGCAAGCCTTCTGGAATGATGGGTAGTCTCGGTGCCTTGTTTGCGACCAGTAGCCCCGCCGAAACAGAAATGGAACTGATCCGTAGCCGCCAGGTGATGGGATCCGCTGTCGAAAAGATGAGGCTTGACTTGGTTGCAGAACCTCTTGACAAGATGGATCGTCTGCTGCATAAAGAAGGCCGCCTTGAACTCAACAACTTCAATGTCCCCTGGGATAATGTTCCCAAGGAAGAAAGGGGAATGCCTTGGACTGTTGTTGCCAAGGATTCCTTAGGTAATTTTGAACTGTATGACCATAATAAGAATTTGGTCCTGTCTGGAGCTGCTGGGCAAACTTATCGTTTCCCCTATGCCGGTGATACGGCTTCTTTCGGTATTTTCCGCGCCGTCGTTCGTGAAGGTCAGCGCTTTGCCGTTTCCAAGATGAAGCGACTGGAAGCTATCGAGGCTTTCCGTAGCGCCTTCAAGGTTTCTGAAAAAGGAAAAAAGACCGGCATTCTCGAATTTTCGTACCAGGATATCTATCCCGATCGCGCCGTTGAAATCTTGAACGAGGTCGCCTCGTCGTACCTGCGTCAGAACGTTGAAGAACGTAACGCCGAAGCCCAAAAGACTTTGGAATTCTTGGAAAAGCAGTTGCCCGATGTCAAGGCTCAGATGGATTCTTCCCTCTTGAACTTGAATACCTATCGCAACCGCGTGGGTTCTGTGGATATCAATGCCGAAACGCAATTGGTTTTGCAGCAGCGTATGAAGTTGCAGCAAGATATTCTTGCTTTGCAACAGCGTAAGCAGAGCGCTATCCGCTTGTTCCATGCAGAACACCCCTCTGTAAAGACGTTGGAAGAACAGGAAAACGCCTTGAAGCGTGAACTTGCAGGAACGTCCAGCGCCGTGAAGAAATTGCCCGCTACCCAGCAGGAAGTGCTGAAACTCCAGAACGAGGTTGAATTGGCAAAGGTCATGTATACGACCATGCTCAACAACATTCAGCAACTGCGATTGGTGTCGGCTGGTGAAGTTGGTTCCGTCCGCATTATTGACTTTGCGGAACAGGTGACTAAGCCGACGAAACCCAAGAAAAAGATCATTCTTTGCGTTGCTCTGTTCCTGGGCTTCTTGCTTGGTGCTGCCATTGTCTCCATCAAGTCGAAGGTCAGCAGCGGCGTCAAGAGTGCCAACTTCATTGAAAAGGAAACAGGCTTTACGGTTTACGCCAAGGTTCCCAAGGGCAACCCCAAGGGCACCAAGGGTACAAGACCTCTTGCCGTGGTGGAACCCGACGATGTCGCTGTGGAATCGCTACGCGCCCTCCGCTCTTCTTTGGAATTCTCCATGATGGACGAAGGTGGCTCCATTGTTGGCGTGAGCGGCCTTATTCCGGGCGTGGGCAAGAGCTTTGTGTCCGTGAACTTGGCAGCCTTGTTTGCTGGACTTGGCAAGAAGGTGCTGCTGATCGATGCTGACCTTCGTAAGGGTCGTCTCCATAAGGAATTTGGCATCAAGCGCGGCAACGGCCTTTCTCAGGTGCTGTTGCGTGAAGTGGAAGCCGAATCGGTGGTGTTCCCCACGGAAGTTGAAAACCTGTTTGTGATTCCTTGTGGCAATGTTCCCAATAACCCGGCTGAATTGCTTGGATCCAAGCATTATGCCGAAGTCATAAACAAGTTCAAGAAAGAATACGACTTGGTTGTCATTGATACTCCGCCGATTATGCTTGTTACTGACGCCGCTCTCGCTTGCCATGTGGCTAGCCAGATTGTGATGGTGATTGAATACAATAAGCATTCTATCGATGCCATCAAGGACGGCATGGCCCAGATTCTCAAGGGTAATTCTAGCGCCCATGCTTCTATCGTAATTAACAAGTATGAACATAGCCGCACCGAAGGGTATGGCTACAAATACGGGAAGTACTAATGAAGGGAATCGTTCTCGCCGGAGGTTCCGGTACCAGGCTTTATCCGTTGACCATGGTGACTTCTAAGCAGCTTTTGCCTGTTTATGACAAGCCCATGATCTACTACCCGCTTTCTACTTTGATGCTGGCGGGCATTCGCGACATCCTCATTATTTCGACGCCTACGGATTTGCCGAATTTTGAGCGCTTGCTTGGTGATGGTTCCTCCATGGGATTGAACCTTTCTTACAAAGTGCAACCCAGCCCTGATGGCCTTGCACAGGCCTTTATTCTGGGTGAAGAATTTATTGGCAACGATTGCTGCGCCATGGTGCTCGGCGACAACATTTTCTACGGTAACGGTTTTAGCCCGCTTTTGAAGGCCGCCGTGAAGAATGCCGAAGAAAAGGGCCGTGCCAGTGTGTTCGGTTATTATGTGGAAGACCCGGAACGCTTTGGCGTGGTGGAATTCGACGAATCGGGCAAGGTGATTTCGGTCGAAGAAAAGCCGAAGGAACCCAAGAGCAACTATGCCATTACCGGTCTCTATTTCTACGACAATCGCGTGTCTGCATACGCTAAGGCCCAGAAGCCTAGTGCCCGTGGTGAACTTGAAATCACGGACTTGAACCGCGTATACTTGGAACAGGGCGAACTCGACGTGAAACTTTTGGGTCGTGGCTTTGCCTGGCTCGATACTGGAACCATGGACAGCTTGATTGAAGCGGGCGAGTTCGTGAAGATGGTGGAAAACCGCCAGGGTATCCAGATTTCTGCAGTTGAAGAAATTGCCTACATTAACGGCTGGATTACCAAGGATAAGCTCTTGGAATCTGCGGCCAAGTACGGAAAGTCGCCTTACGGCCAGCACCTGCGCAAGGTAGCCGAAGGCAAAATTCGTTACTAGTCTGCGAAAGAGCCGAGCGGTCTTTGCTTCTTACGGCAACTCGCCGCCGATCAATTCCATCTGCTTTTTGTAGATGTCCTTGCAGGCGTTTTCGCCGAGGTCAAGAAGCGTATTGAGCATGTTGCGATCGAAACTTGCGTGTTCGCCGGTGCCCTGCACTTCGATGAAGTTCTTGGCGTCTTGCATGACCACGTTCATATCGACATCGGCAGCAGAATCTTCTACGTAGCAAAGGTCGCAGAGCGGCTTGCCTGCAACGACTCCGACGGAAATTGCGGTAATGCCGTGCTGCAGAATTTGCTGCGTAAGACCGAGACGTTCCTTGATTTTCTTGAGGGCAATCGCAAGGGCGACGAAGCCGCCGATAATGCTTGCGGTACGGGTACCGCCGTCGGCTTCGATCACGTCGCAGTCGACCACGATAGCGTTTTCACCGAGGGCTGCCAGGTCGGCTGCGCCGCGCAGCGAGCGGCCCACAAGGCGCTGGATTTCTTGCGTACGGCCGCTCGCGCCCTTGCGCTCGCGTTCCACACGCTTACCCGTACTCTGCGGGAGCAAGCTATATTCAGCCGTAATCCAACCGGTGCCTTTACCGGCGAGCCAATCAGGAACCTTTGGGAGGAGTGTCGCGTTACAGATAACGCGGGTACGACCCATTTCAATCAGAACAGAACCATCGGCGCTCGAAATAAAGCCCGTGGTCATTTTAAGGTTGCGGTATTCGTCAAACTTTCTGTCGGTACGTTCGTATGCCATATTCTGCCTCTTAATATTTCAAAGTTTCAATCACGCCTTTCTTGAAGGTGCCCAGAATGTACATGTTGTTCGTGTAGTTCTTGAGTTCGACAAGGGCTTCCTTGGCGCGGTCTTCGTTCACGTTTGCTTCGAAGGACACGTGGAAAATGTATTCCCACGGCTTGTCCGGGTGCGGACGGCTTTCGCAACGAGTCAAGTTGATGCCGCGCTTGGCGAAGCATCCTAGCGCATTGTAGAGAGCTCCGACGGCATTGTTGTCGGCAAGTTCAAACAGCATGGTCGTCTTGGCGCCTTCAATGGTATCGAAGGCTGCGGGAACCTTTTGAATTCCGTAGAAACGGGTGAAGTTCGTGCCCTTCAAATTTTCGAGGCCAGCCTTCAGAATGTCCAGGTTGTAAATCTTCGCGGCATAGGCGCTTGCGATGGCGCCTTCGTCTTTAGCCTTGCGTGCGGCGAGCTCTTCGGCAGAGCCTGCGGTATCAAAAGCCGGAACCGCCTTGATCTGCGGATTTTCGGCAAAGAACTTGGAACACTGTGCAAGTGCCTGCGGGTGGCTGTAAACGCGCTTGAGGTCGCCAAGCTTGACACCCGGCATCACGCACAAGGTGTGTTCGATGCGGAGCATGACTTCGCCCACAATACGGTGACGCCACTTGTAAAGCAAATCGTAGTTCGCCTCGATGGAGCCTGCCGTCGAGTTTTCGATAGGAATGGCACCGCCATCGGCTTCGCCCGTTTCGATTGCCTGGTAGATTTCTTCGAAAGTGTCCATCGGGAGCGTTTCGATATCTTCGCCAAACAGATAATGTGCGGCGCAATCGCTATAGGCGCCCTTGCGACCTTGGAATGCAATTTTTTTCATAGCTAAAATTTACTTAAATCTTCTGGCGCCTTGGTACTTGTGGCCCCAGTACTTGTCTTGCATAGGCGAAATCATGACGCCCTTGCTGGTGCTTGCATGAATAAAGCGGCCTCCGCCCAAGTAGATTCCTACATGGTCGATCTTCCAGAGGCTTCCGAAGAATACGAGGTCGCCTTCTTTGAGTCCTCCGCGACTTACGGATTTTCCGCGACTGTCCTTGTACATTTTGGAGGAACTGTGGTCAAGTTCAATGTTGTAGTAGCCCTTGTAAACTTGCATCACGAATCCGGAACAGTCTGTCTTTGTTCTGGTGGCTTTGCCGTAGACGTACTTGGCCCCCATCCATTGTCTTGCGTAAGATTCGAGACTGCTTTTCGGTGCCGCTTTTTTGGCGGCCTTGGCGGCTTCTTTCTTGTTGATGGCGGCGCGGGCCTTTTCGGCGGAATTCATGTGTTTAGTCGAATCCGACGGGGCTTCTTGTGCGGTCTCCTGTGGAGGTGCCGGAGGCTCTTCTTTGGGCGGGGTGGAGGCGGTCTCGCTTGGCGGGACGCTCTTGTAGTCGCCAATGCTTCGGTCGTAGCCCGTGCGCACCGGGAAAGAGCAACACGTGAGTCCTAAGCAGAGTAGGGCTAGTATGGGAACTACGGTTCTAAAACGAGAAAGCATCGAGTGAAAAATAGTTAATATTTGAAGTGTATGAAAGTTCTTAAGAAAACCTTTATTGCAATCGCCCTTTTCGGGGCTGCCTTAGTGAGCTATGCCGCCGATGTCAAACCCTATGTGGAAGCGGATGCGCTTCCGGACGCGCTGAACTATTACCCTGCACCCCCTGATACCATGTCGCCGCAGTTCATGTACGACATCTCGCAGTACATGTGGGGTAAAACGATGCGCCTAGACTCTGCCCGTGCAGCCCTTGCGGTGGCCCAGGCGGTAGAAACGATCGAAGAGATGGCTGCAATGTTCAGCGAACCCTTCGGCATGGAAATTTCGGCAAAGAAGACTCCTGCCATCATGAATGTTCTCGAACGCGGAATCCGGACGCTTAAGCAGGTGGGGAGCAAGGCCAAAAGGCACTACATGAGGCGCCGCCCTTACGACCGCTTCAATGAACCGACGCTTGTCCCCGCCGAAGAAGAAAGACTAAGAACAAATGGATCCTATCCGTCAGGACATACCATTCGTGCGTGGTCGATGGCCATGCTGCTAATCGAGGTGAACCCGGCTGCCCAGGATGCCCTGCTGAAATACGCCTACGAATGGGGCCAGAGCCGCGTGATTGCCGGATTCCACTGGCAAAGCGACGTGGACGCCTCCAAGGTGCTTGTCTCGGGCGCCTACCCGAGCTTGCATACAAATGAAATTTTTATGGCCGACATGCGCAAAGCCCAGGCAGAATTCAAGAAACTGAATGCCGCGGCAGGGAAGGCTGCTGCTGGGAAGGCCGGGAAGAAGTAACGCGCTAATTTGATTGAAGAATATGAAAAAACGCAGGCTCAATCGAGTCTGCGTATTTCGCAAAATGTCATTCCCGGCTTGACCGGGAATCTCCTTTAGGCAGAGAACTTAACGCACAACCTTGCGGTCTTCTTCCGTCATCTTGAGGAAGTCAGCAACGGTCATTTGACCCTTATCGCCTTCCTTTCTCTTGTTGACTGCGATAACGCCTTCAGCCTGTTCCTTTTCGCCTACAATAATCTTGTACGGAATCTTCTGCAATTCGCACTGGCGGATCTTGTAGCCGAGCTTCTCATTGGATTCGTCGACTTCCACACGGACGCCGGCGTTCACGAGTTCCTTCTCGACCTGTTTTGCGTAGTCCACGAACTTTTCAGAAATCGGGAGCACGCGGGCCTGAACCGGAGCGAGCCACAGCGGGAAATCGCCCATGAATTCTTCGATAAGAATACCGAGGAAGCGTTCGATGGAACCCACGGCCGCACGGTGCAACATCACCGGAATGTGCTTCTGGTTGTCCTTGCCGACATACTCGGCACCCAGACGCTGCGGGAGGTTGAAGTCCACCTGGATGGTACCGCACTGCCAGTCACGACCGAGGCTGTCCTTCAGCGTGAATTCAAGCTTCGGGCCGTAGAAGGCGCCTTCGCCCGGGTTCAGGATGTAGTCGAGGCCAGCGAGCTTCGTGGCTTCGGCGAGGGCGGCTTCAGCCTTGTCCCAGATTTCGTCGGAACCCACGCGCTTTTCCGGGCGGGTGGAGAACTTCACCACGATATCGTCGAAACCGAAGTCGTGGTAGATTTCCTTGACGAGGGCGCAGAAGTCGGCCACTTCGCTTGCAATCTGGTCTTCGGTACAGAAGATGTGGGCGTCATCCTGCACAAAGCCGCGCACGCGCATCAGGCCGTGCATGGTGCCGGCAGGTTCGTAACGGTGGCACTTACCGAATTCGGCAAGGCGCATCGGAAGGTCGCGCCAGCTGCGGAGCCCAGTGTTGAAAATCTGGATGTGGCAGGGGCAGTTCATCGGCTTCACAGCCATTTCCACGTCGCCAGCCAGCGTCTTGAACATGTTCTCGTTGTACTTGTCAGCGTGGCCGGACTTGATCCACAAAGTCTTGTTCACGATTTCCGGCGTGATCACTTCGAGGTAGCCACGACGGTCAATCTTGCCACGGATGTAGTCCTTGAGGGCGTTCACCATCTTGGTGCCCTTCGGGTGCCAGAACACCATGCCCGGAGAATGGTCTTCGATGTGGTAGAGGTCCATTTCCTTGCCGATCTTGCGGTGGTCGCGCTTTTCGGCTTCTTCGAGGAACTTCAGGTAAGTTTCGAGACCTTCCTTGTCGGCAAAGCAGGTCCCGTACACGCGGGTCAGCTGGTCGCTGTTCTGGTCGCCGTGCCAGTAGGCGCCCGACATCGAGAGCACCTTGAAATTCTTGAGCTTGCCGGTAGAAGGCACGTGGGGGCCGGCACAGAGGTCTTCAAAGTTCTTGCCCGGTTCGCCAGTCACGTAAAAGCTGAGCGTACCGTCGCTACCTTCGCGGGCGAGAGCGCGTTCAGCGTTATCCGTCTTGTATTTGTCGCCCTCGGTGCGCTTCAGGCCATCGGCGGCGCTAACTTCGCAACGCACGAACGGACGGTCTTCCTTGATGATTTCCTTCATGCGCTTTTCGATGCGCTCGAAATCCGACTGCTGGATCGGGGTCGGTGTCATCAAATCGTAGTAGAAACCCTTTTCGATAGCCGGACCGTAGGCGAGCTTGGTGCCCGGGAACAGGTCGCAGATGGCTTCGGCAAGCACGTGGCTGCAGCTGTGACGCAGGAGCATCAGAGCATCCGGGTCGTCGTTGCTCGGCGTGATAATCTTGATGGTGCCGCTCTCGGTGAGCGGGCGCGTGAGGTCGAGGACCTTATCGCCAAGTTTGACGCCAAGCGCCTTGCGTGCAAGACCTTCGGAAATGCCCTTCGCAATTTCGAGGCCGGTGGTGCCCGATGCTACGGAACGTACGGAGCCATCGGGGAAAGTGAGTTCGATTTGAGACATAATTAATCCTTTTTGTGGGCGGTTCTCGCCCGGTTCCCCAGAAATACGACATCTGGCGGTGCGCGCAAAAATAGAATATGGTATAAGATGTGGCTAGTGGGAGGGGGAAGAATCCCCCTGATTGCAGCCCGCTACGCGGTCTTCCATCACCCCTTCGCCTGAACCGACCCCAAAAAGTTGGACAGGTTAAAGTTAGGATAAAATTGAGTTATGGGTCCGGTATTGAACCGGGCTCATTCCGT
>NZ_FRBF01000029.1 GCF_900142545.1 Fibrobacter sp. UWT2
GGCTATACTGTTGCTTCCTTTGCCGGGAAGGGGTGAATAAAAACGGCGAACCTCCTTATCCTGCGCTCGCGAAGTGACTTTTTAAGGGTCAACTAATTAAATAAAACGGGCCGCTATTAAGCGGTCCGTTTTTCATTCTTTTCAACTGAATTGCTGTGGGGCGTTCCCGCTACTTCAGCGGGTTCTTGTCGCTTTTGTACCACTTCATGAATTCGGCGATGCCGTCGTGCAGGCTCCAGTGGGGCTTGTAGCCGCACTCGGTTTCGAGTTTGGTGGTATCGGCGTTTGTCTGGTACACGTCGCCGGGCTGCATGGGCAAGAAGTTCTTCTTGGCGGGCTCGCCGTAAGCGTTTTCGATTTCGGCGATAAAGTCCATGAGCTTTACGGGGTGGCTGCAGCCGATGTTGTAAATCTTGTAGGGCACGTTGTTCGGGCACTTGGCGGCATCGGGCACATGGTCCAGCGTGTGAATGGTGCCTTCGGCGATGTCATCGATGTAGGTGAAATCGCGGATCATGTCGCCGTTGTTGAACACCTTGATGGGCTCGCCCTTGGAGATGGCGCGGGCAAAAAGCATAGGCGACATGTCGGGACGTCCCCACGGACCGTATACGGTGAAGAACCGTAGACCCGCGACGGGCAGGTTGTAAAGCTTGCTGTAGCTGTGGGCCATGAGCTCGTTGCTCTTTTTGCTGGCGGCGTACAAGCTCACCGGATTGTCAACCTTGTCGTCTTCGTTGTAGGGAACCTTACTATTGAGGCCGTACACGGAACTGGACGAGGCGAAAACGAGATACTTGACTTCGTTATGGCGGCAGGCTTCCAGAATGTTCAGGAATCCGACCAGGTTGCTTTGCAGGTAGGCGTATGGGTTCGTGATGGAGTAACGAACGCCAGCCTGAGCGGCGAGGTTCACAACCTTGTCGAACTTTTCTTCGGCAAAGAGCTTGTCCAGGGGTTCCTTGTCGTCGATGCCCATCTTTACGAAACGGCAGTTCTTGTACTTGGTACTTTGGACCATGGCGCCGTAGGCGAAGTTGTCGCCGGGCTGCTCAATGCCGCCTTCACGGAGACGGCCGTACTTGAGGCGTACATCGTAATAGTCGTTGATGTTGTCGAGGCCCACCACTTCATCGCCGCGTTCTGCGAGCATGAACATGAGCTTGGAGCCAATAAAACCTGCTGCACCTGTAACAAGAATTTTCATGTGGTGAAAGATAGATAAAATAGTCGGAAGTAGACGGTAGGCAGTAGGAAGTAGACCGTTGAAAGTGGTTCGTGCTCATGCTTGGAGACCGGAATGACAGAGGGGGATTTTTCTACCTTTCGTTGTGATGTCCACGGTCATTCTTTTCAACAAGCCTTTTGGCGTTTTGAGCCAGTTCACGCCGGAGTCAGGCCATGCGGCGCTCGATACGTTCGGATTCCCGCCGGGGGTGTATGCGGCGGGGCGCTTGGATCACGATAGTGAGGGGGCGCTCTTGCTGACGGACAACGGCAAGCTTATCAAGAAACTGCTGGACCCGAAGTTTGAACACCCGCGTACCTATTTGGCGCAGGTTGACGGCCAGATTACCGAAGAGGCGGTGCGCAAGCTTGCCAAAGGCGTTGACATCAAGGGTTATCATACTAAGCCCTGCAAGGCCGAAATTGCGGAAGAACCGGACTGGCTTTGGCCCCGCAATCCGCCGGTACGTTTCCGTGCGAATATTCCCACAAGCTGGGTGCGCCTCACGCTTATCGAGGGCAAAAATCGCCAGGTTCGTCATATGACGGCGGCGGTGGGGTTCCCGACGCTTCGCCTGATTCGCGTGCAAATCGGTAATATACCCTTGGGTGATTTAAAACCGGGCGAGTGGCGCATAGTTTCCGATAAAGTAATTTAGCGCCTCTCATTCCGGACGCTTATCCTGTCATTCCGGACTTGGTCCGGAATCAGCTTTAAGTTATAAGTGCTACATCTTTTTATATATTTATCAAGTATTTAAACAATCCACAAAAATGAAAATTGAAAATATGAAAAAGTTTTATAGTGCTGCATTTGTCTCTGCGGCTTTGATGGTTTCGGCGCTGTCGCTTAGTGCTTGCAATGAATCTGGTTCCAAGGGTGCAAAGTCTGCTGGCAAGAATGCCGAATTGAATTGCCCCGAACTCCCGCAAGACCCGGAAGCAACGGGCGAGTTCGACCCGATTGCCTCGAAGGATGCCCGCCCCTGTGGCGCGATTACGCTTTGGGGTTCTGCGATGCCGAAGTCCTTCAACATGTGGGAAGACTACAACAGTTTTTCCGCCGAACTCATGGGCATGATGTTTGAACCGCTCGTGAGCCTGCATAGCACCGAAGACCGCGAAGTGGGAATCCTCGCTGACAGTTGGAGCGTTAGCGAAGACGGCAAGACGTTCACCTTCCATGTGGATCCGCGTGCCAAGTGGAGCGACGGTAAATCGGTGACCGCCGAAGATGTGCAGTTCTACTACGACGTCATCATGGACGAGAAAAACCTCACGCCGATTTTCAAGGTGGGGCTCAGCCGCTTTGACCGCCCCGAGGTCGTGGATAGCTTAACGATCAAGATGACCGCGAAGGAATCTCACTGGGGTAACTTCTGGGAAGCCGCGGGCATGCTCGCCTTCCCGAAGCATGCGTGGGCCGGTAAGGACTTCAACCAGATCCGCTACGAATTCCCGGTGGTGTCTGGCCCGTATAAGATCAAGACTTTCCGCGAAGACCGCTACGTGGAACTTGCGCGCCGTGCCGATTGGTGGGGCTTCAAGAAGAACTGGAACCGCGGCAAGTACAACTTCGAAAAAATCCGCTACCGCTTCATGAACGACCAGACCAAAGCGCTCGAAGCTTTCAAGAAACAGGACATCAACGCCTACGCGATTTACACCAGCAGCATTTGGATGAAGCAGACTGACTTCGACGCTATTCAGAAGGGCTGGGCGGTCAAGCAGCGTATCTTCAACAAGGAACCGATTGGTTTCCAAGGCATGGCTATCAACTTGCGCAAGCCGCAGTTCCAAGATGTTCGCGTGCGCCGCGCCCTCAACATGCTCCTGAATCGCGAAGCCATGAATGAAAAGTACATGTACAACCAGTACTTCTTGCTCAACAGCTATTACCCTGACCTGTGGGAAGGCAACCAGAATCCGACGGCGCCGCTCTACAAGTTCAACCCGGATAGCGCCCGCGTCCTCTTTGCCGAAGCGGGCTACAAGGTGAATGCGCAGGGCGTGCTCGAAAAAGACGGCAAGCCGTTCGCCATCAACTTTATCACGAGCCAAGAAGACTTGCGTCACCTCACGCTGTTCCAGGAAGACCTGAAGAAAGTGGGTGTTGTGGCGACTATTGAACAGATGTCGCAGAGTACCTTACGCAAGCGCTTGGACGATGCCGACTTCGACCTTTACTGGGTGAACTGGGGTGCAGGCCGCTTGCGCGATCCGGAAGCTAGCTGGAATTCGACAACCGCATTGCAGAAGGGCACGAACAACTTGGCCGGCGTGCAGGACAAGGTGGTGGATAGCTTAATCAACTTGCAGAAGACAGAATTCGATTTGGCCAAGCGCAACGAAATCCTGAAGGCGCTTGACAACCGCCTGGCCGAAATCGTGCCTTACGTACTTATGTGGCAATGCGACCATCACCGCATTCTCTACTGGAACCGTTACGGTACGCCGGAGAAAGTATTTGATCGCTTCAACCGCGAAGACGCAATCCCTGTTTACTGGTGGCTAGACCCCACAAAGTCTGCCGCTCTCGACAAGGCCATGAAGGCTGGCGAATCGCTCCCGATTCCGGAATACGATATCAAATAGGTCGGCGCAATGCGCCTTTGAGGTGTGAGCACGGGACAAAGTCCCTTTGCTTCGAGTAAAAAAGAGCGTGCTGAAAATCAGCACGCCTTTCTTGTAAACATTTATGGTCTCATCTGAGAACTCTCTGCTCAATGCTCAGAGCGCTCAGCGCGACCTCAAAGCCTTGCTACGCAAGGCGACCTGATACCTCTTTAGAAGAAGAATTCAGCGCCAGCGTAGATTCCGGTAGCATCGCCGCCGATTCGGCCGCTACGTACGATCAGCTTACCCACAAGGTCAAGCTGGTTCGGAATCACGAATGCGTCGGCACCGAGCCAGAGGTTAACCTGCTTGTCGCCGCGGTCGCCCTGATTGCTGCCGTCGTAGGAACTGTTGGAGAGACGATACTTGACCTGAAGACCGAAGAACGGGGTAATTTCGGTGTTCGGGACAGTATAGCCGATTTCGCCGCCGATATGGAGGTCCAGGCCGCGTTCGAACTTGTCGTGTTCAAAGCCCCAGTCAAGGCCACCTTCGGTACCGAACTTGAGGCCCGGAGCTTCCTTCACCTTCATGCTGAATTGTGCACCCAAATAGATGGCGACTTCGTCGCTAGAAGGGGGCGTTGTTTCGCTGGGCAGAGCGTTGTAGTCCTTGTCGTCGTTACCAATCGGCAGACGGAGATCCAAGAACATGTTCACCATGGGGTCGAACTGATAGCGGATTCCCACAGTCATGTCGCGAAGGCCGTCGCCGCCTTCGACGCAGCCTTTACAGTCCCATTCGCCCCAGAATTGGTAGCCCCAGCCCTGCAAGGAAAGTTCGAGGTTCTGGACGACGCTGTAACGAATTCCCAGTTCCAAACCGGCTTGTGACCACTGGTGATCCCAATCGTAATAGAGGCCTCCCTTTACAGAACCCTTGCCGCCGTCGAGAACGGGGTAGAAGTCCCAAGTTGCGAAAGCGGCGCTAGAGACGAGGGCCGCTGCGAGTGCGATTTTTTTGAACATTCCAGACTCCTTGGATAAGTTTTGGCTTAAAATCTAGTAAAAGTCGTTAGGCCAGGGGTGTAAAAAAAAGATACCCCAGGAATCTGGGGTATCGGTTTGCAAAAGTTTGCAAAACCTATTAGAAGTTGATGGCGAGTTTGCCGTTAATGGCAGTGTAGTCGCCATCGAGGTCACCGTTAGAGAAAATGAGGTTTGCCTTCACGGTGAACATCGGGTTGATATCGTAGCCAGCACCAATCCAGAAGGTAATCTGGTTGTCGTCGCCGCCAACGTCGTGTCCGTCGTCCTTGTTTTCGGTGAGCTTCTTGTCGAATTCAAAGCCGAACCACGGGGTAAGACCGATAGAGGTGATGGTGTAGTCGATTTCTGCCTGGATGGTCATCTTGAGACCTTCTTCAAACTTTTCGTCTTCGAACTTCCAGTCAAAACCGAGTTCGGAACCGAACCACAGGTTGGGAACGAATTCCTGGGTGTATTGGATAGCGGCATACAGGCCAAACGGGTCGTAGTCGCCGACGACATCTTCGGAGTTCAGCGGAAGCTGAATGTCCAAGGCGCCAATCAAGATCGGCATGAACTGGTAACGTGCGCCCACGGTCAGGGCCTTGAATCCGTCGTTATCCGGGCAGGACTTGGTGTCATCGCAGTTGTCTTCTTCGTTCCAGATCTGGTAACCGATATTCTGGAGAGAAAGTTCGAAGTTCTGCATGATGTTGTATTGGCATTGATCTTGACCTGGTTCATGGACCAGTGATCGTGCCAGGCGTAGGTGTCGCCAATTTCGACCTGACCCTTGTTTGCGTCGCCAACCGGGAAGAAATTGTAGGTGGCAAACGAAGCGCTTGCAGCAACGGCTGCAACGAGTGCGATTTTCTTGAGCATTTTAGAGTCTCCTTGTAAATTGAATCTAAAACAAAATTTAACAAAAAAAGCCCCTGACGGGTGTCAGGAGCTTTTTTAAATGCTTTTTAAGGCAAATTAGAAGTTTACACCGACCTTGGCAGTGAGAATGGTGAGCATTTCTTCGCCATAGTAGTCGTCGCCGAAGCAGAACTGAGCCTGGGCGCCGGCATAGAACATCGGGTTGATATTGAAGGAAAGACCGAGGTACGGAGCAAAGCCCATGTCGCCAGTATGGCTTTCGCCTCCATTTTCGCCGTCATAGGTGTACTTACCGAGGAGCATGTTGATGTCGATACCGACGTACGGGGTAATCATTTCGCTAACAGCGAAGTCGGCTTCGAGACCGAGGTTCATGTCCCAAGGCGGCGTAGTCTTGTCGTCACCCTTGGTTTCGAGAGCGAGGCCGAGTTCGGAACCGAAGTCAACCATGCCGAACTTCTGAGAGTACTGCACACCAAAGTGGAAACCGACCGGGCCGTCTTCGCCGCAGAGGTCTTCATTGCAGGTGGGGAGGTCAACGTCCAAGAAGGCGTTCATGATCGGCATGAACTGGTAACGCAGCAAGAGCTGGAGGTCAGCAAGGCCGTCTTGCTTCATGTCTTCGCCATCGAAGCTGGTGAAGAGGACGAACGGAACGATCAAGCCTGCTTCAAAATTCTGAACGATAGTGTAACGAGCGCCTGCAGAGAGAGCGCCACGGCTCCAATCGTCCTGCATCATGTAGTCAAAATGGATTTCGGCCTGACCCTTATGGGCTTCCTGAACCGGGAAGTAGTCCCAGGTTGCGAAAGAAGCGGTTGCCGTAAGAGCAGCTGCAAGAGCGATTTTCTTAAACATGTGTAGTCTCCTTATAAAATGTTTGTAACCTAAATGTAGCATAAATATGTGCCAACGTCAATGTTTTTTATGTGAAGTGTGATATTTTTCACAACAAAGCGTGTAAAATATGTGCTTGTCAGACAATGAGTTACGAAAATCGCCTTTTTTTAGTGGAGTGTGATATGTGAGCGGTTTTTGTTCCATGTCACAGACACGGGGTTTTTGGAGGCAACCCCCTATCTTTTTTGAAAATTTTAAGGTATTTTTACATATAGAAGAAGATAGTTGAGGGTTTTATGAAAGCAAAAATCGGTTTGTTTTTGTTTACCATGCTGGTGATGACCGGCATGGGTTTTGCTGCACCCGGGGCTGCGGCTGAAACGCCGAAATCTTATTACAACCTGACTACCTATGTTGTCCCGTCGGAAACACCATGGGGGTATTATAGCGCGGGTAGTGGAAAAACGACCTTGGTACTGAGCCAGGGCTCTGCGCCGTGTACAAGTACGGACTGGTCTTTGACTTATAATGGCACTGAATATAAGAGTAATGGTAAGAATATCGGCCATTACTATACCACAGGCCCAACGTTCCCGGGAATGCCTGGCGGCGGCGTGACGATGTTTTCAAACGAAGGTGAATGTATAGCCTCTGTCGAAGATACTCCGGCAAATTTGGCCACCATGCTTGAACAAAAATGGATCAATGGTGGCACATCTATGAGAAAGGTGCCGCTCGAATTGTGGTCCGATATCGATCTTAAGGAATTTGCCGCCAATACGGGTGTAGGCAAATGCGCCGTAAACCACGTCCCGCTTCCTATGATGGATAGCACCTCTTTTAACGGAAACGGTTTTACCATCAGCCATCTCTGCTATGCGGCAACCGTTACTAGCGAAAGTCCTATGGAATCGCCGGTAGGTTTTTTCAAGATGGCAGAAAACGTGTCGCTAAAGAATGTCAAGTTGAATGATGTTCGTATTTATATTGATGGCGAAAGCGCTGACGGTAGCGATTATTACCCGGTGGGCGCTTTTGCGGGTGCTGTGAATTTGGTGTCTATCGATAGCGTGACTCTTGCGAATGATTCTATCCAGGCGCCTTTTGCGGGCGGCCTTGTGGGACTTGTCAGGAATTCTACGATTTCAAACATTACGGGTGACGACGATATCAACATTTCGAACATAGTATCTATTACTACAGGGCATGCCGGTTCCAAGGAAATTTTGCAGTCGGCTGGTCATAACGTGTTCTTGGGCGGTATTGCGGGCGTTGCAATCCGTACTCAAAGCGAAGAAGACGCCACTTTTGTCAACGATTCCGTTAAGGTCGATGTCCATGACTATGCAACTGGCCACAAGTCTACTTTGGGCGGTATTGCAGGACTTTACCAGACCATTGGTGGTACAGCAGAAAAATTGAATGTCTATACCAAGCGTAAAGAGGGAGGCGAGACTATTCCCACAAAAATTTCTGGTGGTGCCTCCATGGGTGGCTTGTTTGGTGTTTTGTATGTACCGCGTGATTACAATGTGCCGACCGCGGGCCATTTTGTTGCTACGGACAACAAGTTCGACGGTAAAATCTACGACGCTGCATCTCCGAACATGATTGCGGTGGGTGGCATTCTCGGGCTTGATTCTACGGAATCGGGAACATCGGTCCATGTAAAAAACAGCGTGTCTAGCATAGATGTCAAGGATTCCTTGAAGGTGCCTGGCTCTTACCAATACTATGCCGGTGGTATTGTGGGTTACGGAGCGACCTGTATCCAAGGTGGTGCGAATGGCGATGATTTCTTGAGTGTTTCAGGCGTAAAAACCGCGGGCTCGATTGCTCTTTCGGCGTCGGGAACTGAGGTTGCCGGACTCCATACCGATACCTACTTAGGCGGTGTCGTGGGTTCAGCATGCATTGCTCAGACAAAGGGTTTGGGACTTACGAACGATACGTCGCTTGTCCAGATTACTTCGAAGGTGAAAACTTCTGTTGACGGAGGTAAGCCTTTCAATGGAGCTTATGCTCGTGACAGCGTGTATGTGGGCGGCATAATCGGTTTTGCAAGTATGATGATTGCGAATGAGGCTGCAACCATGTCTCAATTGTATTACGACGGTTCGATTGTGGTCGAGGATAGCCTTAACAACGTGTTTGTGGGCGGTGTTCTCGGTGGCTTTACCAAGACCGAGGGCGCAAAATCCTTGGTGTTTGACGACGTTTACGCTCGCAGTGCCGATGTTCTAATCAAGTATACGGCAAAAGAAGCAGGATCCGTAACGACCTCGAATATTCAAATTGCAAATATTGGTGGTTTGTGCGGTGTATGTAATGAAATTAGCGGCATGAACCGAGTCTCTGTGCAGGGCAATATCAGTGTTGTCGGAAAGCATGCGGGCAACTACCTTTATGTGGGTGGCTTGGTTGGCTATACAGAAGCAAATGAAGTCAGGACCGTTGTTCGGAATACCTTCAGTGTGGGCGATATTTCGGTCACGGCCAATAATGCGTCCGTCGGTTACGAGAAAAAGGTTGGTTATCTGATTGGTAGGGCCCAATTGAACAAGGGCTATGAAATAAAGTCTAGTTACCATTTTGGTGAAGATGACGATGAAACCGTAACATTGCCGATGGGTGTCTTGAATACGGAACTGCTGACAAATGGTTGGCTTAACAGCGACTCCATATCTTATGTGGTGAGAAACGGTTCTGCAACGCAGTATTCGGACCCGCGAAAGAACGGTACCGAAACGACGAAGAACATGAAATCTTCTCAGTTTGCGGGCTTCTTGAATGCCGCTTATACCGATGCAGACGATTACGAATGGGCTTTTGTAAAGGATAATAACGGCAGCCTCCCGTTCTTGAAGTATGGAGCGTACAACGCTGTAGAACCTTCTCCAAGCGAAGTCAAACACCTCGTAAGCTTTGTCGATAAGAACGATAGCCTTATTGATCAACAGCTTGTTGCGCATGGTGGTGCCGCAACAGCACCAGCCAATGTGCCTGTAATCGAAGGTTATACCTTTACGAATACGTGGGATAAAGATTTTGACAATGTTTTAAGTGATTTGACGGTAAAGGCTGTTTATACCAAGAATTCGTATACGGTCCGATTCTTTGACTATGACAATACGCAATTTGGAACGGATCAGAAAGTGCCGTATCAAGAATCCGCAAACGCTCCGGATTCTCCGGAACGTGTGGGCTATGCCTTTGCTGGTTGGGATGATTCGACTTATCTCAGCGTGACTAAGAATCTTGATGTTCATGCGACCTATGTTCCGAAAAAGTACTGGATCGTGTTCAGGAATTATGACGGTTCTGATGTCACTCCTCCCGATTCTTTTGAATTTGGTGCTGTTGTGCCACAGCCGGTCGATTTGTCGCGAGCTCCTACTGCCGAATACACTTACGAGTTTAAGGGCTGGGATCCTGAGGTAGTCAAGGTGAACGGCGATGCAGTGTATACGGCGGTCTACGATTCGACCAAGCGGGTGTATGCAGTAACATTTTTTGATTATGACGAAACTCAGATTGATGATACAGTTTGGGTCGAATACGGTGCTGCGGCCGTTGCGCCTGCCGACCCGACTCGCGATGGTTATAAGTTCACTGGCTGGGACCGTAAATTCGATGTGATTACCAGGAGTGTCGAAGTAAAGGCCACCTACGAAAAACTTCCGGAATCTTCGAGTTCTGTCGAAGTTTCTAGCTCGAGCGAGCCCGAAAGCTCCAGCAGCGTGCAGGTGGTCTCCAGTTCTAGCATGATGGGCGATATCAAGATCGTGGCGCCGACTATTAAAATGTCCGGCAACAACGCTGTGCTCTTGACCTTCAGCACCGAAAACGTGGACGAATCTGCAAAGGCCTACGTGGTGGTGCGTGGCGAAAACGGCGTGCTTCTGGAAGACACTATTCCGGAGTCGATTGTTAACGGCGGACAGTGGGAATTTGCACCTGCGCCGATTGGCAAGTTCACGGTAACGTTGACGGTGGGCGACAAGGTACGCTCCGATGCGACGTACACGGGTTCTTTCGAAGTCGCCTCTGAAATCAAGACTACTCCGGGTAGCTGGCAGATGGTCTCGCTGGCTGCATTCGACCGAATGAAGGTCTCTGTTGACGATGCCGCGTTCTACTGGTGGGATGAAAAGAACCCGGTGGGTGACTACTGGCAGTACCGCGCTTATGATGGTGGTAGCGTCGATGCCACTCGCGGTTTCTGGTACGGTACGACTGACGGTAATCCTCTAGTGATTCGCGAATCGACCGGCTCTAGGGATAGCGAAATCGTGTGGGAACTCGATAGCCTGTACAGCGGTTGGAACCTGGTGGCTAACCCGTACGGCTGGAATGTGAACCTCACGAAGGGCCATGCCGATAACGGTGCCAAGGTTACCTTCTGGCGCTGGGATCCGGTGAAGGGCTATGCCCCGAATCCTCGGGTGATTGGTCCGTACGAAGCCGTGTGGGCAAAGGTGACCAAGTCTACCACCTGGCGCATGTCGGCTGCTCCGGATTTCGAAATCGAAACAAGAACTGCTGACGAGACAAAGAAGGCGATGCACAAGGATGCCGCAGGCGTCAAGGGTGCCTGGAGCCTGATGGTTTCTCTTGCCGACGATTACGGCAGACAGGATTCCTGGAACGTGATTGGTGCCGGCACCGAAGAAAGCCTCGATGAACCGCCTGCAGGCATGGGTAGCCGTGTGTCGCTCGCTATCCGTAATAGCGAAAAGGGCCGCAAGCTTGCCAAGAGCATCAAGGCTGTGGCAAACGAATACCGCTGGGTTCTCGATGTGAGTGCAAACACTGCCCGCGATGGCAAGCTCAAGTTCGAAGGCGTCAAGGACCTGAACGGTAAGGGACTCAAGCTGTTTGTGACCGCAGAGGGCGTGACGACGGAAGTTACGGACGAAAAGGCCATGAATGTGGCTCTCGCCAAGTCCGCCAAGCAGGTGGAAGTCCGCGTGGCCGCAAGCAATGCGGTGGTCGCCTCTCCCAAGATGAGTGGCTTTGGCTCTACCCTTGCGGGTGGCATGCTGCAGCTCGGCTTTACGGCTCCTGAAGCGTTGGCCGGTGCAAATGCAAGCTACGCCGTGGTCGGTGTCGATGGCAAGAAGGTCGCGTCGGGTAGCTTCAAGGCTACGGCCGGTACGAACCAGTTTAGCCTGAATGCTCCGAAGTCTGGCGTGTACTTTGTAAAGATCAAAGTCGGCAGCCAGCAGCTCTCGGGCAAGGTACTTGTGAAATAGCGCACAGAATTTTAAGCAAAAATGTGACACTTGTCAAAAGGCGGGATACCTTCCCGCCTTTTTTCGTGTGTAAATGATTCATTTACAACATATTATGTTATTATTTGCTTATAAAGTGGAAGGTGTATATGAAGAGAACCGCAAAAATATTTGTTGGATTGCTCCTGCTGTTTGCAGGTGGCGCTTTTGCTGATTTGACAAATCCGCTTACTTTTAGCTGTTATGCGCCTGCTGATGTCTATATCTGTGATATTGAACAGGTGACGACGCAAAAGGCAAATACTTACAAGACTTGGGGAAGTTTTTTAACGGCTTTCCAGGAAAGGATTGAAGGGGCTTTGGATATTTCTAAAAATCCGTCTGCAAAGACTACTTTTAGCGGATTTGAAATTCACTTTGCTTCCGATATCGACCTCGGTGGGTACAACAAAACAAACGGTGCTTGTAAGGATGCGAGTTTTGCTCCTATGAATTTTGGACCGCTTGCGTTCCAGCCGACGATTGATGGTGAAAATCATATCATCAAAAATTTCTGCTATATCGCCGAAGATAAAAATGCTTCGTTCTTTTCGAGTCTGAGCAATTCGACGGTCAAGAATGTCACATTCCTCAATGCCTATGTCAAGGCGAAAACGGTATCCGCAGGGAATAGTTGCGGTTCTCTCTGTGATGCGGCTGTTGTGACCAATACGGCGGAACAAGTTGCCTTTGAAAATGTGGCGGTAAAAGGTGCGTCCGTGTATGGTTGGCAAACCTCAACTTTGGCGGTAACTGCTAAAGCTGTGTCTACTGACTTGAACACGCCTGCGATTTCGCTTTCTCATGTTACCATTCAGGATGTGAATTTATCCATGACTCGGGATGTTATTGCCGAATATTCGGATGCAGAATATCGTTATGATTCGCAATCGGCGAGTGGCGGCGTTGTCGCTAATCTCAGAGGTCATTTTAAAATGGATGATAGCCTCAAAGTGCTGAATTTGAGTGCTCCTGATTCTATTTCAAAAGTCTTTAAGGATGTTACGAATAAAGAATATGTTGGGAATCGTTATGTTGGTGGTATTGCTGGGTATTTTGCCCCCTCGGCAGATGATGCTGATTTTGATTTAGACAGTATAGAGGTGTCTGCAGCATTGAGCGGCCTTTGGGTAGGCGGCTTGTTTGGAAAGATTTATATTAATACTCAACCTACTAGTGTTTATGATGTCATGATTGAGGGGTCGTCTAGTTTTAAGGTAAAGGACTCGAAGGTGACCTTGAATTCGCCCTTTTATTTAGGGGGCAATCTCGGGAAGAATAATGACAAGAATCGCTATTTCGGTGGTCTTGTAGGTGAATTGATTTGGTGGAAGGGTCCTGTTTTGTTATTGAATAACACAGTCGATGTTTCGGCGGATTGGCATGGGGATAAGGAATATTCGAATGCCGTCTATATGGGTGGACTTGTTGGACTTGTTACAGGTGGAAAAGAGGTTTCGGTTGTTGACGTTTCGGCTGAAAATGATACGGTGACGGCTGAAATGCGGACGTCTTCAAAAAGTGTTTATGCAGGCGGAATTTTGGGAAGAGTGGGTCTTGAAACTGATGATAATGGCATTAGCGGTAATGTTCGTATTTCTGCATCAAGAGTCAAGGCGAAAGAATCGAATTTAATTACGACTACTGCAAGTGAAATAATTACGGTCAATGCGAGCTATTTGGTGGGTAATGCGGTGAGTCGGGGAGGAGTTTTTGAAATTCAACGAAATCATTCCGAAGGAAATGTTAATATCAATAACGACATGTTGTCGGCATCGGGGGCCGTGGGCGCCGAAATAGGTTTAGGGTGGTCTAGTGGTGCTTATATATACAACAATACCTCTGTGGGTAATTTACTTGTAAAAAAAGTGATCGGGAATACAATGAGTTTAAGGATTACCCAGGGGTATGTTGCAGGGCGGCTTACGTGTGAGGATCCTGACTCAAAAATCAAATTAGGTAACAATATTCATTATGGCACAAGTGATATAGGCGTTTTTCGTGCGGTTGACACGTTGAAAATCGCTGGCCAGGCCCATAATGCTTCGACTTGGAATAAAACGTATTCGTCGTCGGTGGATGTGCGCTACAATTACCGAAATGCATTGAAAGGCGATTCGGCGTTGGCCGCCGATGGCTCGCTGAAAAAGAATGGCTCTGGTGAAATTATTGTGAACAAGAATACGGGTGATTCTTGGTATAACGGTGTTATTGATGCCGATGCCATGAAGACGCGCCTATTTACCTATGTGATGAACGCAACACAACCGACTGGTGCGTATGCGACTTCTTGGGAAAACGATGATGATGGCGATTTGAAAATTTCAAAAACCCGTACGGCGTACCAGTTAAAGATCAAACTTGATCAAGTGTATGATAAGTTGACAGACGCGGACAAGGAATCGTTAGAGGGTTACCTTGATGACCAAGGTGAGTGCCTTTATGCCTATACCGAAAAAGATGGTCATTTAAGTCAAGACTTTGTAGATAAAATGAAATCGCTTAGTGTTGGCTATGGCTTGGTGCAGGGAAGTAGTGTGTTTGATCTTAAAACCACAATGACCGAAGATAATGTTGCCACAGCGGTGTTGAATAAAACCATTAAGGTTGTCTATGAAAAACAAACGCAATCTGGTATGAAGATTTCTTATAGTCCTTTGGAAAAAGAATACGATTATTTCGTTTACGTTTGGCCTAAGGTAGAGGAAGTTTCCCTTTTCAATACGACGGGTGTTGTGCCTTTGGTGGACAATGGTGGAACTGTTAGATTGTATTTATCTGCGGTCTATGTGTGCGATGACGAAGAAAATTGCCAAAATCCGTATCCGCAAACACCACATGTCTTCTCAAATTCGACAATGGATTTTGAAAGCGTTGTTGAACCTGTGAGAGGCTACTTGGCAAATAGTTCCTCCAAAACATTGCACTTAGTGTATGCGTCTTTTAATCAGGATTCGAATTTGAATTTTCCGACAATTATGTTTGAAAATGAAAGTAAAGATTACCCTGTAACGGTTTCTGGAATTGTAAAAGGAGTGTATGCTGAAGGAGAGGCTACCCTTAGGCGCAAATCTGAAATTCAGCCGAAAAAATCTTCAGACCAAAATGTGATGTATTCTAGCTATGAAATAAATACCATTCCTGGTTACAGATTAAAAAGTTGGGATGTTGAGCTTACTTTGAATGGTGCGACTGTGCCCGTGTTGTCTGTCACATTGGATTCAAATGAATTGCTTGATTTGAATGATGTCTTGATGGCTGCGGCTGAAGCAAGACGGTCATCTCAATTGCAATCTACGTTTCCTGTAATGGCGTATCGTGCTAAAGTGACTCCTGTGATTGAAGCAATCCAATATGAGGTAACGTTTGATGTGAATCCGGGCGAACATTCCGTGTTCATTACCAAAGATTGGCCGGACACGAATGTGTTTTCTCGCGAAAGTGGAAAGTCTACACTTCCGTATTTGTACAGTACGGATGCCTGCTTTGAAGGCTGGAATGATACAAAGGAAATCAATGAAGGCTGTTCCTATGCGGTTGACGAACGCTTGCTTGGTGAGGTAAATACAACCGGTGACAAGATGAATCTTGTGGCTCATTGGAAGACTTGCAGTAATCCGCCTGTGTTGACGAAGATGAACCTGGTTGTGCAGAACAACGAGGGTGTCAAGGGAGAATATGGCACGATTTCTTTGAGGCAAGAATATAAGGGATTCGCTTCTGAAAATGCTACAAAGATTTCGCATGAATTCAAAAATTCCGAAATGCAAATTCCTGTAGCAGATGGTAAGTCCATGACGTTCCATGTGTCGTCTGCTCCTAAAGAAGGCTATGCGCTTGCCAGAATAAATCTTGAAATAAAGGTGAACGAGGGTACGGATGAAGAAAAAACGACTGTCCGGTTCCTGCACGATGATACGGTCTTTACGATTACGCCGAAAAGCGGTATGAGCTACACGCTTTATGCTGTGTTCGGTGGATACATATTTGTTTCCTTGAATCAAGACCGCAAAGACGTGTTTCACGGGGTGAATTCCAGCACGGATGATCCTGTTCAAGTTGTAAAAGGGGGCACGACGATTTTACCTGCCTGGATATATACGGTAGATGAATGCGTACTCGGCTGGTACAAAAAGGCAGGAAATGGCTCCTATGTCCGTGATGTGGTGGATAACGAAATCCTGTTGAATGTTTTGGACGGTGACAAGGATTTGTATGCCGTATGGGGCGATGCTGCCGCTTGTGTGGCCGAGGCGGGCTACAGCCGATTGACTTTGGAATCTAAAAATGGCGACGTACAGTTTATCGAAGCTGATGGCAAGGGCTCGATGTTAATGCATTCGTTTGGAAGTGACAATACGATGCTTTTGCCGGATATGAAGCAAAACCCTGGGTGGAAAGTTCATGGCGCTCCTAGAAAGGGCTATGCACTGGATTCGTTAGTGTTTGACGTGGGTGCGGAACATTTCAGCCTTCGTGAAGGAGATTCTTTGCCGGGAAATATGAATGGCGAACTCGTTGCGAAAGCATATTTCTCTAAACCCAAGAATCCCGCAGTTCCTGATAGTTTTGAATATGACTCGCTCCAGTTTGTGCGTCGTGAATTTCAACAGTCGGGGAACGCGGTGCGCTTGATTCTTGAAACGAATGATTTCAACGTAAAGCAAGCGGCTGAATTGCAGGTGTTTTTGATGGATTCGCTAGACGTTGTTCTGGATAGCACTCCTGCCGTAGAAATCGGCGAAACGCCTTACAAGTATCCCTGGACGAAGTATCCGCTCGTGCCGGGAACGTATAAACTTAAGGCAACACTTGACGATGGTCGAGAGGAAACCTCGTTTGACACCTCCTTTACGGTAGGTGCCGAGATTGCGGTGGCTCCGAATACTTGGCAGATGGTCTCGCTTTCGGATGTGGACGAAAGTGCGATTGTGTGGGACGACGATCAGGCGTTCTATTACTGGGACGAATCTGCCGAATATGGCGTTATCTGGAAGTACCAAAAGTACGATGGCGGCGTGGTGAACCCGCAACAGGGCGTGTGGTACAATTCCTCGGAAGGTCGCCCGCTAGTGTTGCGCAAGGATGCGGCGACGGGTAGCAACGTGGCCCAGGGAACCCACGAAGTTGTGTGGAAACTGGAACGTGGCTGGAATATGGTGGCAAACCCCTATGGTTGGAATGTTTCGCTGGACCGGGATTTTGATGAAATGTACAAATGGTCTGCTGAAACCGGATTTGGTAAGGTTTCTGGGCTTGCTCCGTACGAAGCGGTATGGCTGCGTTCTGATACCACGGGAACGGTTCGCTTTGAGGCGGTGCCGTTTGATGTGGCTGTGAATGCCAAAGGCTTGCAGAAGACAGCCTTGGCGAAGGCGACTCGCGAAAACTGGACTCTGCAGGCTGTGCTTGAAGATACCAAGGGACATCGCGATTCCTGGAATGTCCTTGGCGTGGGTGAGGCCAAGGAATGGGAAGAACCGCCTGCAGGCATGGGCGACTACGTGAACCTGTCGGTGGTGGAGGGTAAAAAAGCCCTGTTGAAGTCTATCAAGAGCGCCGACGAAGACCGCTATGAATGGAATTTGGCCTTGAGTGCGACGACTGACCGCGTGGGTTACCTCAAGTTCGAGGGTGTTGATGCCCTGAACGAGATGGGGCTGAGGGTCTATGTGACGATTGACGACAAGATCGCTGAAATGGTCGCCGGGGACAGTCTGAGAGTCCTGCTTAAGGCTGAGGGCTCTACGGCGACCGTCCAAGTGACCTCGTCCGAAGTCAGGACCGTCGCCTCGAACCTTGAAAATCTGCGTTTTGCCCGCCTTCCGGGCGCCCTCCAGGTCGGGTTCGACGTTTCTAGCGACCTGGCCGGCGCCGGCTACCAGGTGCAGCTGGTGGACCTTAAGGGCCAGGTGGCCGCCTCGTACCGTGGAAAGGCCTCCGAAGGCCATAACACGCTCGCACTTACAGCCCCGAAACCGGGCCTGTACCTGCTCCGCGTGTCCCTCGGCCGCCACCACGCCATCCGTAAGGTCGCGGTACATTAGTAATCTTGCCATTAGTGCGGCTTTTTTCTAAATTTGGCCGCACTATGACAAAGGCTAAATTCATCAAGTTCATCATCGCGTCGGTGCTTGCCATCGTCGCCCTCTTCTTGCCCTACGAATCCCTCGGATTCGATGCCGCAAGCCCCATGGGAATCCTCAACCCCCTCGAAATTCGTGTGATTGGCGTTTTCGTGATGGCCGCTCTGTTCTGGATTCTTCAACCGTTCCCGATCTGGTCGACCTCGGTGCTCGTCATCGTGCTCATGATCGTGACGATGTCTGATTCGTCCTTGACGCCCTTCCGCGTGGACGGCGTGACGATGATTAGCCACAAGTCCATTATGGCAACGTTTGCCAACCCCATCATCATGCTCTTCTTGGGCGGCTTCTTCCTCGCTGCAGCAGCCACCAAGTACAAGATGGACTTGAACCTCGCTCGCGTGCTCCTGAAGCCCTTCGGCAAGAACCCGAAGTTCGTGCTTCTCGGCCTCATGCTCATTACTGCCGTGTTCTCCATGTTCATGAGCAACACCGCTACCGCTGCCATGATGCTTGCCATCCTCGCTCCGGTGCTCAAGCTCTTTGACGAAAGCGACCGCGGTAAAGCCGCCTTTGCCCTTGCTATTCCGCTGGGCGCCAATATCGGTGGTATGGGTACCCCGATCGGTACGCCTCCTAATGCTATCGCCCTTGGTGCCTTGAACGACGCTATCGCCCGTGGCGACCTCGTTGCCAACCAGGTGACCTTCGGCCAGTGGATGGCTTTCGGTATTCCGTATGTGATTATTTTGATGGTGATCGCTTGGGTCCTGCTCCTCAAGATCTACCCGATCAAGATGAAGGAAATGGTCCTGAACATTGAAGGTGCCGGCAAGTTTGACACCAGCCCCAAGGCCATTATCGTGTACATTACCTTTGTCCTGTGCGTTATTTTGTGGGTGACCGGTAAGGGTGTCCACGGCATTAACGATAACGCAATTGCTATGATCCCGATGGCTGTGTTTGCCTTGACCGGCGTGATCACTAAGAAAGACCTGAACGCAATGAGCTGGGACGTGCTCTGGCTCGTGGCTGGCGGTTTCGCTCTGGGTGTTGGCCTCAACGCTACTGGCCTTGCCGCTCACTTGATCAAGACGATTCCGTTTGCAAGCTGGTCTCCGATCGCCCTCATGGTGGGTTGCGGTATCATCTGCTTGTTCATGGCTAACTTCATGAGCCACACTTCTACCGCTACCTTGCTGGTGCCGATTCTTTGCGCCGTGGGTATCGCTTGCCAGGGCAACCTGACTGGCCTCGGTGGCGTGACCGCTCTCCTCGTGTCCGTTGCTTTCGCAAGCTCTCTCGGCATGAGCCTCCCGATTTCTACTCCTCCCAATGCACTTGCCCACGCGACGGGTTATACCGATACGCGCGGCATGGCCATTACCGGTGTCGTCATGGGCCTCGGTGGCTTGGTGCTTTCCTGGGTGATGATGATTGTCCTTGCGAAGGTTCACTTCTTCGGATAATCAAAGGACATACTCCTTAAAAAAACGAAAGCCGTCCCTTTGGGGGGACGGCTTTTGCTTTATGTAGTGCAGATATTTTCGGTGCAGGGTACGAAAAAAGCTCCGCTTTTGCGGAGCTTCTTCGAGTGGTCGATACAGAACTCGAATCTGTGACCTCTACCATGTCAAGGTAGCGCTCTAACCAACTGAGCTAATCGACCGAGGTGAGACCAAATATAGAAAAGGGTTTTTCTTTTGTCAAGGTATTTTCCGCATTATCTTTCGTCTGCGGGGACCCAATAGCGCAGTCTTCCCTTGAAATGGAGGGGCGGAAGGCTGTCGCTGCAAGATCCGGAGCGGCAATCCTTGAAATACAGGTCAAGGTCTGCGGTCCACAGGGAGTCCCCGATGATTTCGTCGAATTTGACGGTGCTTTTTTCGGTGATTAGAGGGGCTTCTGGGGAGAATTGTTCACGCATCCAGGTGACGTACTGGTAACGCCCGTTTAGGCTCGCCCTGCCCACGGGAGTGAGCTCTGTGCCTGTTTTGGGGTTGTTGACCATGAGCGAAATCTGGTCGCCGCGCTTGCTTTCGTCTATTCGCGTGCAAAGGTAAAAGTAGTGGTGGCTGTTGTTCACGTAAAATGGAGGCTCTACATCGTTTTTGGCGAGTTCAATGGTGTAGGGACCGTCATCGTTGAACGTGTACTTGATGTAGCCGCCGCCTTTGACTTCCCAACTGCTGTTGATGTCGCCGCAGGCTCCAAGTATTAGAGCGACTGCGCCCAGGGCGATTTTTTTGTAGAAAGTCAAATTCATACCCCTAAACTAGAAATTATCTTTGTGCTAGGCAGACTATGAACGAAAATAAAATCCATAGGCTCGATGTGGAAACTCCTTTGGGAGTGGTTCACTTGGCGGGCTTTGACCAAAAGCCGGATCACCGCTCGGTCATTTTCGGGATTTTGTCGGAGTTCTTTGGCGAATCTGTAACTGCGGCGGACTTGGTTGAATCCAAGGAAAATACCCGCCCCGAATTTCCGAAGCTAGACTTTGACGTGAACTGGACCCATTCCTGCGGTTATTGCGTGTGCGCCTTTGGTGAACGCGGTACGCGGGGGAGACTGCGTATCGGGGTAGATTTGGAACGGTATTCGCCGAAGCGCTTGCACCTTGCAGAAAGGTTCTTTAGCAAAGAGGAGTCGGCGCAGCTGGCAACACTCGATGTCAATCAGGCTCAAAAAGAATTCTTTAAGCTGTGGTGCCGCAAGGAAGCCTTTTACAAGTGCGTGGGCGGTGAATTCTTCGAAGGAACGCTCCGCCGCGATATGCAAAAAAATCCGGTGCTTGTAGATGCACCGGATTTAGTTGAACCTGTTGCGGTTCATTTTGTGGATTTGGATGCTGCGGTTGTCGGGATGCCGACTTCTGCAGCCTTATGCGTTGCAGTCTCTCGTCTGTAGCCGCATAGCGGCGTCCTCTCGTCTAGTTAGGCAAATCCTGTTCGCCCTGGGCAATCGGAGCGTCCGGAGCCTGGCCACCCTGCTGCGGGGCTTCGAGGGCGTACAGCGGCAGACTCACGAGTTCTTCGTTGTCGACGAGCAGGCGAATCATGTACTTGTCGGGGCGCTTGATCTGGAAACGCTGCAGGTTAAGGACCATGTTCACTGCCGCAGTGTCAAAGCCCTGTGCCACCGGTTCCAGCGGAATCTTGGACTGCATGGGCGGCACAATGGGCTTGCCGCACACATCTTCGAACACGAGCGTCAAGTCGTGCAGCCCGGCTTCGCTGCGGGCGTAGCGAATGCGGAACGCCGTAGAACACTGCGGAATCACCAGCGGAAATTTTGCAAATATGCGGTCAAATGCTCCAAGAATATTCAAGCGTCCGCCGGCTCCGTTTGCGGTGGCGGCATCACAGATAGAAGCAATTTCAATATTCATTATTTAATCTCCCAGTTGTCGGCCACATACTTCATAACGAGCGGACCGTTGTTGTTATTTGCGCCGCCCGCGTTTTCGTGGGCAAGCATCGATAGGTAAAGTTTTCCGTTCTTGTCGAAGGCGAGTTCTGGAGTCAGACCGCGCAGGTAGTATCCGTTGTCTTCGTAGAAGACGGTGTTGAAGTAAGGCAGCTGGTTTTCACCGTGCAGATGCCACTTGTTGTTTTCGTAGCGGTAAACGTTGACCTGCGAAATGATGGCGCGGTCGTCGAGCGCTGCGTAAAGGACTCCGTTATTGATCGCGAGGTTGATGTTGTTGGCGAAAATACCTTCCACAATGGGGTAGCTTGTGAGCTTGTCACCGGTCTTGGGCCAGTTGATACGGCTTGTTTCAAGGGTGCCAGTCGTAATACGCGGACCGTAATTGTTCACATCGCGGCTGTTGAACACCATGTGAATCTTGTTTCCGCTAGTAACGATTTTTGCAAGTCCGACATCGGTGGCGCGGAAACCGTCGCGGGCAATGGGCTTGTAGTCGCTTGCGGCATAGTATCCGTAGTACACGACATAACCTGTGGTTACGCCAATGATGATCAACTTTCCGTCATCACTGTAGGTGGCGTCTAGGCTATTGTATTTGTAGTCGCCGTCAATCGTTTTGAAGTTGCCGTTCTTTGCCCAGGCAGTGCCGTTGTAGTCGTACATGGAAATTTTTTGGTCTTTACTGATAAGCACGGCGTGGGGGGCTGTCTCGGATGCCTTGCTCACGAGTTTGACGTCTAGCACGTTGGCGATAGCGGAACCCACTTTGGCCGGGGCGGAGGTACCGCTGGCAGACTTGTAAACGGTCAAGGGACCGCTGGTTTCGAGGACGCAGACGTAGAAGTCGTTACCGTGGGCGACGGTTCCAATTTTCTTGATTTTACTGTCCACATTAATCGTACCGACGCTTGTCCAGGTGTTGTTGCTGAGTTTAGCGATAGTCACCTTGGTGTCGTTGTTAGCGTAGGCAATCATGGGAACATCGTTTACGACTGTAAGCGACGGTGCCACGGTAGAAGAAGTTTTCTCGATAACGGTGTCTTTACCTTGGTTCCTCCAGGCCTTGCTGAAGTAGACCTTGCGGCTGACTTCCGGAGCGCGGTGACGGTTGTAGAATCCGGTAGAAGGCGTCGTCGTAGAACTGTCGCGGTAATCAAGGTAAATTGTCATGGAGCCTTCGTGCGTGCTGCGGAGGAAGGCTGCGTTGAATTCGGCGATACTTGTGTCAAGAGAACCGTCCTTGTTGCCTTGATAGAAGTTGCCGTCAACGTTGCTGAATCGCCACCAGAAGTCTTGAGCGTCTTTCTTGCCCAGTTCACCGAGTACGGAATTGAATCCGCCCCATTCTTCGGTGTAGAAGTACAGGGCTTCGTCGTCGACCGATTCGTCGCCGCTCCATAGGTAAACGGTGTCAGCGGCTGTGATGACTCCCTTCGGATGTTGCTGGAGAATCTTTACTTTGGTGGTGTCTTTCAGAATGTCCTTGCCGCTTGTTTCGCGGGCAGAAATAATGCAGTACATATCCTTGCCCTTTTCGGAATAGCTGGAGTCTTTTCCGATGGCGAAGGATTTGCCGTTAGCTTCGTAGTCGTATGTGGGTACGCTCTTTTCCATGGTCTTTCCGGTGGCGGCTTCGACGCATTCCCAAGAGAACCAGTCAATGCCTTGCCAGGCGGAGTTGACCGTGGCGTCCAAAGTGAATTCGTCGCCCGGATTCACGTAGATGGAATCGGCCTTGACCCAGAGCATGGGAATTTCGGTGGTGTAGCCGATATTGACGGTATCTCTTGCGGTGTTTCCGTCGTTATCTGTTGCTTGGGCGATACAGATGAGCTGCTGTTCTGCCGGAGCTTTCCAAACGGTGTCGAAAGAACTGACGCTTCTCCAATTGCGTTCGACCATTTCGAAGGAGCCGCAACTCCATTCGCGCTTCACGATTTCACCGGGGTCAGAAGGAAGCTTGTTGTCGTCTGTGGCGGTTGCGCTCAGCGTAATGTTGAAGTTGGCGCGAACAGTCAGATTCTTGTTGGCGACTTTCACCGTCGGCGGGGCCTGAATAATGTCGATGATAACGGTATCCTTGGCGGTGTTGCCATCATCATCGGTGACGCGGGCAATGCAGCGGTAGCCGTTTTGGGCGGTCGCAGGCATAGTCATGGTCGTGCGCGGTGTCGTTGCAGAAGAATAGCTGAAGGCGATGTTTGCAGCCTCTGCGCCGCCACAGCCCCATTCGTACTTGACCAGCGAACCCAGGGAGTCTTGGGCGTGAGCGTTCAGTTCAATCACGTCCTTGATGGTGACCTTGGTGTAGTTGGCGTAAGCCGTGACGGTGGGGAGACCTAAAAGAATCGTGTATTCGGCGGTGTCCCTGGCGGTATTGCCGTCGTCATCCTTGACTTGAACGACGCAGTAGTATGCCTTGGTGGAGGTCGAGGGCATGCGCACTTCCGTTTCGGAACCGTTCATCAGGCTCCAATCGGGGTTTGCGAGCTCGGACTTATTTTCGCTACAGGCATAAGCGTATTCGGCGATGTAGCCCAACTTGTCCGATGCGATAGCCTTGATCTTCTGATTGCTGTTGATCTTTACGGTGTCTTTCCTAGTGGCGAGACGTACCGTGGGCAGGTCGAGAAGAGTCTTGAACGTGAGAGTGTCCAGACCTTCTTCGTTGTCGTCATCGATCGCTTTAAAGACGCAGCGGTGATTCGAAACTTCGACGCTCGGGAGAGTCACCTTGAGAGAAATGTCGCTGACAGAAGCTTGCGGAGTTGCAAATGTGGTGTCAAAATCAAAGGCGACCATGCCATTGCTGCAACCCCACTTGATTTGCTTGATGGTGCCAAACTTGTCACTTGCCGAAACGTTGACGGGGACGATACTATTGATCTTGTATTCGTTCGTATTGCTTTGGGTGGAAGCCTTGATCGTAGGCGGATCGCTTACTACGATAATCTTGGTGGAGGCAGTGCCGGATTTACCGTCTTGGTCTGTAACGGTTGCGGTTATCGTGTAGGTGCCTACGGCGCTGTAAGCGATGCTAGCCTCTTCGGTGTCGTCTGCAGGACAGGCATAACCGGCAGCCAGTTTATCGCTGTTGGAGCAGTTCCACTTGACAACCATGCTTGTGCTGGCCTTGCCCGGGTAGGTCTTAATTTTGAATACGATTGCGTCGTTAAGGCTTACGGTGTCATCGAATGCAGGTTCCGTAAAGATGATGGAGGGATCATCGCCTAGAATACCGAATTTGACCTGAGTGCTCACGTTTGCGCCGTTTTCGGTGTAAGATACGGTCATTACGTATTCGCTACCTGCCGTTGCGATATCTTTGAGTTGATTGTAAGTATAGGTGATGGTGGCCTTGCCGTCTTCATCGACGTTGCTCGTTTTCTTGGTGTCGTCCAAGTCCCAAGTCCATTCGACCTTCTTGGGGGCGGGAATGGCTTCGCTAATCGTTGCGGTAAATACGAGTGTGTCGCCTTCGCCAATTCGAACGTTCTTTTCGCCATTCACATTCAGGGCAATCTTCGTTGCCTTTATAGTAACGGTTTGTTCCAGCTTCGTTGTGTTGCCGGATTTATCCTTGGCGCTGTAAACGAACTTGTGGTCTCCGTCGAGTAAATTGCTCAGACTCAGGGGGCAATTGAATATGGAGTTGCTGTCGGTCTTGTTGCAATTGAGCGATTGTGCGGTTCCGTCAACAGTTGCGGATACGGAGTCAAGTCTTGAACCCAAGTCGCGAGCGTAAACGTTTTGAGTAAAATTGCGCGTTGTAAGCGTGTCGATGTTTTTTACAATCAGGTAAGGAGCTACAGTGTCTTTCAATACAATCTCGCTCATGCGATTTGTACCGCCCTCTTCCACAATCAGCGAATCAAGTTTAACGTGGTTGTATTCCTTGAGTTCGCTGGAAGCGGTAGCCGTGTACCTGCCTGCATCGGCTTTAACGGAGTAGTTGCCATCTGCTTTGGTCACGGCCTCGAAAGTCTTGTTGCCGTTGCTGAATTCAATGTGAATTCCCGCATGGCTGTCGCGGTTCTGGTACTTGGCTGTGCCGGTGAAGGTTCCTTGGGTGGAACTCAGGTTGCCAATGTAGAACGTCCATGGACGGCTTGTATTTTCGCCGGTAGGAATACGTGCGAGTCTTACGACGTCGTAACCGTCGGTGGCGTACATGTCCCAATAAATGCGGCCGGTCAGAGTGTCGCCAGGATTGTTGACCAAGGTGATGACGTTTTTGCCGTTCTTGTCAAGCGGTTCGAAAATGTTCGAGGTGAAAGCCTTGGCAATCAAGTCGTCGTCGGTGAAGGCCTTTTGCGGGGGCTGTCCGTTCTTGCCTTCCTGGGCGTAAATGTAATACTTGAGGTCTTGCGGATTATCGTCGTCTTCGCCTTCGTAGTAGAAGTAGAAACGGTCGTTGATGTTGTGACGTGCGTTGTCTTGCGGGTAGATGACTTTGAGTCGCGGAATGCGGTTGAAGTGCAAGTACACGCTGTCCTTGGTGACGTTATCGTCGTCATCGGTGACAATCACGTAAATTTTCTGGTTCCCGATAGAATCAATTTTGGCTTCTTTATTCTTGATGGTGATGTAGAGAGAATCGCTGTCTTCGCGAGTTTCGTACTTCCAGATCTTGGCGGAATCTTTACCGCTGGCGTCCAGGTCGACTTTGATGCTTGTGATGGTGCCGAAGGAATCGCTTGCAAGAATCGGGAAGGTGATGTCGCCGTCATGCTTGGTCCACAGGGTGTCCTTGGGCACAAACAGCTCTGGCTTGGTGTCGATGACATTGACCCAGGCTTTGCGGGTGGCTGTACCTGCGGTGTCGGTTGCGTTGTTGTAGTCAATGACGATGAACTTGGGCTCGTAAAGACCCGGCTTGGCATAGGCCCAGGCTAAAGGCTTGGCGTTGCCGCCAATAATAATAGTGTCCTTGCCGTCTTTTTTGGTGACCGTCCACTGGAAACGGGAAATCTTGTCCACGTTGTAGGGGAGAAGGCCGATCAGGTACACGGTGTCATTCACGGTCACGGTCAGGGTGTCAGGAATGGAATCCGCTTCGTTTACGGCGGTGTTTGCCATGGAGTCGGCAAACGCGGAGGGATTTTCGATAGGCGTGTTGAAGGCGAAAACCCGGGAGTGGTTGTTCTTCAGGTTTACGTTTTCCTTGACGGAAGACTCCCTGGAACAGCCAAAAAAGGCCAACATGGCGCTAAGGCCGAGGGTAAACAATAAAAAATGGGGTACACGCATAGCACATCCTCAATGAAATACTAAACAATTTTTACACTTTAAATCTATCTTTTTTATTCGAAAAGCGTGTGTGATTATTTGCACCGATGGAGCTTGTTTTATGGAAGAAATCCCTCTTTGGTACAGTCTGGCCGTATTTTTTGTGCTGGGAGCCTGCGTGGGCAGTTTTTATAACGTAATTGTATACCGCATGCCCCGCGGAATTTCGCTGATTAATCCTCCTTCGCACTGTCCGCTCTGTAAAAAGCATATCCCGCTGTATTACAACTTGCCGATCGTGGGTTGGCTTATTTTGCGTGGCAAAAGCGCTTGCTGTAAGCAGCCGATTAGCGTGATTTACCCGATTGGCGAATCGCTGTGTGGCTTACTCGGCGCACTAGCCCTTTATGCAGCCACTGGCTTTACCACAAATTTTACGGCTCCGGTGCAAAGCCTTGAAGTCTGGGCCGATGCCTTGGCTCTCTTCTGGTTGCTGCTGGGCATTTATCCGGTGAGTGCGGTTGACTTTAAGTACAAATTAATTCCTGATTCCATTTCGGTGGGTGGCATTGTAGCAGGCCTTATTATCTCATTTATTCCTGGTGGAATGACTCCGGTCGAAAGCATCGTGGGTGCTGTTGCTGCTGGTGGCGGTCTTTATCTGCTGGGCTGGGTGGCGACCAAGGTGCTGAACAAGGCTGCTATGGGTTTTGGCGATGTAAAACTCTTGGCGGGTTTCGGCGCAATTATGGGCGTGACCCGTGCAGTTGAAGTGCTGGTAGTTGCCTCGATTCTTGGCATCTTGATTATGGTGCCGTATGCCAAGATTGCCGAAAGCCGCGCCGCTAAAAAAGCTGCTCAAAGTAAGGCTTCGCAAAACAAGAACGCCGAAGAAGACGAAGGCGCTGGCCAGATTCCCTTCGGCCCGTTCCTTGCGGTGGCGGCTCCGTTCATGTACCTGTGGGGTGATGCCCTTAAGGATTTGTATATGAAGTTCGTTGCCGGCGAGTAAAAATTAACGCTGCTTTGATTGAAAAATGCTCGCGGTTTCGCGAGCATTTCTTTGTATAATCGAAAACCACCGGCTAGGCCGGTGGTTCCGTAAAAGCCTTCTGGCGGTCATGAGAAAAAATCCTTTGACTAATATTGAAATGCGGTCTGCCAACTGCATAGCAATAATTTCAAAGGATTTAAAATGAATGATAGAAATAAATCGACAGCTCATACCACATGGAACTGCAAGTACCACATCGTGTTTGCACCGAAGT
>NZ_FRBF01000030.1 GCF_900142545.1 Fibrobacter sp. UWT2
TGCATGTATAAGACACGCCACCAGCGTTCGTTCTGAGCCAGGATCAAACTCTTCATTAATTTTTAAAGTCTTGGTCCCGTTAATCACGTTCGTATAATTGACTTTCCAAGAAATCTCTTGGACCCGTCACTAAGCACATCTCCGATTCCTTCAATCTACTCAGCAACCTCTCGGGTTGCTGTCCCTTGATCGCGGCTTACTTGGTTCTTCGCGTTTAGCGTTTCGTTTTCGGCCGTCCCTCTCAGGAACGACGCCAATTATAGAATTTTCAGGAACATTTGCAAGGGTGTTTTTGCAGAAAAAATCGCATTTTTTTCTTATTTTCGCAAAAAACGGGAATAACACGACTCTTTCGCAAGGAGTTCCCCGAGAATTCACAAACTATTCACAACTTTTTTGAAGGCGTTGGATTAATTTTTCTCAAAAATGCCCAAAATTGTCTGCAATGGGGCATTTTCCATGTCAATAGAAGTACAATCCATCTGTCCACGGAACCATGTAAGCTGCCTTTTAGCATAGTTACGGGTCTTTTTCTTGACTTCTTCGATAACTTTTGCCATTTCAGAGGCACTTTGCGCCTGCAAAAGCTCGCGATAGCCCAAGCTCTGCCAGGCCGGAGCCGTGAGCGGAACAATCTTTGAAAGTTCCCGGGCTTCTTCTAGCCAACCGTCTTTCATCATCTGGTCAACGCGCTCATTGATTCTTTTGTACAAAGTATCACGTTCGCGCTGCAGCCAGAACACAGGCAACGAGCCCATTCCACCTTCACGTTCTTTCTGGTATTCCGAAAGTTTGCGACCGGTCGCCTTGAATACTTCTACCACGCGAATCAATCGCTGCACATTATTCGGTTCGACACTTTGTACAAGTTCAGGATCAATCCCCATCGCCATTTTATACAAACTATCAGCACCTTGAGTTTCAGCAAAAATTTCCAATTCACGACGGACACCTTCGGGCACCGCAGGAATCTTGGGAAGTCCAAGCATCAGGCTTTGCAAATAAAGCCCTGTACCTCCGACCAGGATATATTTCTTTTGCGGATTCAAATACAGCAGGTCCTTAACCGCCGAACAGAACGCCCCCGCAGAAAAGGACTGCATCGGATCAAGAAAATCGACCAGGTGATGTTTCACTCTCGCAAGGCTAGCCGCATCAGGCTGCGCCGTACCAATACAAAAGCCTCGGTACACCTGTCGGGAATCTACTCCGATAATTTCGGCATCGTAGTGTTCCGCAAGTGCAAGCGACAGGTTTGATTTACCGATTCCCGTCGCACCAACCAAGGCAAATAGAATAGGCATACCGGCAATTTAGTTATATTAGCACCTATCATGGGAAAAATGAAACACGTTGTCGCCATAATAATCGTTCTGGCAGTCTTAATCGGAGGCTTCGTCTATCTGCTACCCAAGCTTTCCGAACTGCCGCTACTCAATGGCATCAAAGGCTCCAAACCATCTAGCGCCGACACCACCGAGATTCAATCTTCTACCCAAGATACGCTTCCCTTTGAAGAAAGAATGCAACGGGCTCTGGACCCTCTGGAAGTCAGCTATTCCAAGCGCAAGAAGCGCCACATCTGGACCATGGGCGGTGGAGAAACCGTCATCACCTATCTTTTGCAGATGCAGCGCTTTGTAAAAAAGGCGGGCGGAAAAGTCCTCTACATGGAAGAACTCTATAACAACAACGAAGTCTTCCAGGCTGCCAGAGTGGACTTGCTCAAAGACAACGGAGATTCCTTAAATATCGAAATCCAGGTTTCCCGCAACGAATACAAGCTGGGAGCATCGCTCCTTGCTGTCGCATTTGAAGTTACCCAACTGTCACCAGAACTGGTTACAGCACTCAACAAACTCGGATACGCCTACGACTTGTTGATTCCGCCCTTCGGTTTGAGTGACGACGAATACCGTTTTTTAGACAAAATAAACAACAGAAACATAACCCTTTGGCTTACCCTTGAATCGACCAAGCTGAACAAGGCACACAACAAATTAAGGCCTTTGCGTATTCACCATACCGAAGAGCAAATTGAAGCCGTTATTGGAGATGCCTGTACCAAATTCCCCGAAGCGAGAGGAATCGTTTCACGCTATGGTGAACAAGCTGTAGAACACAGACAGCTCCTGCAGGCTATTTTGAAACCGGCAAAAGGCCACCATCTTTGGTTTATGGATATTTCTGCAAACAAGCGTTCCATTGTTCCGCAGGTTTGCAAGGAACTCGGAATGACCTGCAAAGACGCCATGGCCTACAACCCCGAGAGCAGTTCGCTCGACGATTACACGAAGGCTAAAATCAGGGAAGCAAAGCGCAACGGACTTGCCGTTATGATTTTACCTTTGAACGCAAGCAACATTAACAAATTGAGCGATTTGCAGGAAAAAGTAAAGTCCCAAGGTACCACGCTTATAAATTTATCTACCTTTATGAAGAAATGACAAGGAGTCTTGTATGACCGTAAAACTTGGATTTAACGTTGATCATATCGCCACTATCCGTGAAGCCCGCAAGATTTGCGAACCGGATCCGATTGCCGCAGCCGTGCTTGCAGAACTTGCAGGTGCCGCAGGCATTACGATGCACTTGCGCGAAGACAAGCAACACATCCAAGACCGCGACGTACAGCTGTTGCGCAGAACCGTCACCACCAAGATGAACTTGGAAATCAGTGCCGCCCAGGAAATGGTCCAGGTTGCCATCAATAACCAGCCCGACACCGTGACTCTGGTTCCCGAAACGCACACGGAGCTTTCCACCGAAGACGGCCTAAACGTGGCAGCCAAGGCCAACGACCTCATCAAGCCGGTCATGACCCTGAAAAACAACGACATTTCTGTAGGCGTGTTCATTGACGCCGAAACCGAACAGGTCAAGGCAGCCAAGAAGATTGGTGCAGACTTTGTCGAATTCAACACCGGCAAGTACGCCACTAGCTGCACACTCGGAAGCGCCGAAGAAGTGGAACGCGAAATTTCCGCCCTTGAAGACATGACGGTGCTCGCCCGCAAGTACGGACTCAAGGTGAAGGCCGGACGAGGCCTCAACTACCGCAACGTAGCCGCCATCGCCGCTATCGAAGGCATTGACGAAATCATCGTCGGCCACAGCATCGTAAGCAAGGCCGTCATGGTCGGCATCGATCGCGCCGTGCGCGACATGGTAGACCTGATTAAGGGCTAATAGTCCTTATACTCTACATTCTGAAGTACAAGCCCTTGGGGCGGCGCCCATGTGCGTTCGCCCTTAAATTTTTTCTCGAAAATAGTCTGCACCGTTCCGAGGGGAAGCTTGCCGCGACCCACGTCAAACAACGTTCCGACCATGGCGCGCACCTGACGGTGCAAGAAACGATTCCCCTTGATATGGAACATGCAGCTCCAGTCGTTCAGACGTTCGAGCCTGAATTCCGTAAGGATACAGTCCGTTGACTTTCCATCGTTTCGAGGAATGCAGAAATCAATAAAGTCATGATGTCCCAAGAAGGACTCCGCCTCCTTAGCCATAGCATCCAAATCGAGATTCAAGGAACCGCACTCCCAGCCGAAGTCGCGCAGCAGCGCCACGGGACGAGTATAAATGGTATACTGGTAATACCGGCTCAAGGCGTCGTAACGCGAATGGAAATCTGCCGCACAGGGTTCAAGATCGCGAATGCGAATAAGCCTTTGTGTAAGGCCGTTGATTGAACGGACTAGCTTACCGCAATCAATTTCGCCGTCATAATCAAAATGCACACACTGCCCACGGGCATGCACCCCTGTATCGGTACGACCGGACCCGGTAATACGCACCGGCACACGCAGTGCAACCGCAAAAGCCTCTTCGAGTGCAGACTGAACTGTAACGAATTTGGTCTTTCCGCCTTCGTTCTGGGCTTGCCAGCCATAAAAAGCCGACCCCAGGTATTCACAGCGGAAACGATAACGCATTAGCCCATGGCTTCCTTGATGACCGCTTCCACCTTTTCCTGAGAAATCTTCAGGCTAGAGGCAATAGCCGAGGCCGGGAAGCCACGACGGGACATCTGGAGAATCTTCACCTTTTCGTTGGACTCGCGGTCAAAGCGCGTAATTTCAAGGGGGCTTTTGAGGTTCGGGTCGCCCGTAAGGTTACGGCTCTGGGCACGCAGTTTCATGGTGCGTTCACGGGAGAGTCCGCGAGGAGCACGCAACACATCGGAAAGGTTCTGCATGGCAGAAGTAATCCGTTCCTTAGCCGTAGGCCTGAGTGCGGGCTTGCTATCGGGAGCACCCGTCAAAATCTTGTTTTCGGGGACGCCATTTTCGTCTTCGAATTCCACTTTCGGATTTTCGTCGGAAGGCGATGCCTTGGCTGCAGCAGCCTGAGCCATCGTTTCACGCTTCTGCGCCGCATATTCTTCGGCATCAGCAATAATGGAGCGCTTTTCGCGGCGAGGACGGGGCGGAATGGTAGCATCGTCGAGGATAGCCTTAGGTTCCTTGAACCTTTCTGCCTTGATGGCTTCCATACGGCGAGTAATGATTTCCTGGCGTTTCCTGAGAACCAGGACCAGGATTGCCACGCAAACGCCAATAGCCAAAATACCGCCCACAACCCACTTGACGATGTCGGAGGTGCTGGAGGAAGTATTGGCAGAAGCTCCATCTGCAGATTCCGTTGCAGGAGCGACACGCATGGAGGAAAGTTCTTCCCAGGCAGAGTCCAATTGCAAACGAATCGTTACCTGCTGATCGGGGTTTGCCTTCGCGCTCCAAAGCGCATGTTCCAGAGAATCAATTTTAGAGCGTGCTGTCAGATAGGCGTCGGCATCAAAGGAGCCCCGGGAACCGGAGAAGTCCATTAACAGATAAACAGCCAAAGCGGAAGCCAAGACGAGCAACACGATGGGAGCTAAAAATTTTTTCATAGCCTAAAAATAGTAAAAAAAAGAAAATATGCCCAACATGACTCGTTGAGAATGTTGAAGATTTCTCAACGCTTTTCAAGAAAGATAGGCCAGCCGCCCCTTTTTTCAAGCCTTCTTTTTCTATCTTTTTGCTCAAGAACTCTTTGTTCTCCTCCTAACCCCCAAAAAGCTCAGCTAACGCAAGTTAGCTGAGTTTTTTTTCATAAGAAAAATCTGCAAGGCCCAAGGCATTGCAGACAAATTAACAAAATCCGTTTGAAAGCTTTATTCTAGCGCTTTTTGCCTAATGCATCAGCGAGAATCACACGGTTCGCTCCAGACTGGATAGCCATCTGCATGGATTCGCCAGCAGCCATCAGCAGGCCACGAGCATCGCCCGCATGGACAGGCATTACGGCAACGCCGATGCTAAGGGTGGTTTCGAGAACCGTCTCACCGTAGGCAATTTTGAGCTGGGAAATTTCATGACGGATACGTTCCGCACGGTCCCTCGTAATCTTGAGGTCGGCACCCGGCAGAATCACGCAGAACACTTCACCCTCGTAGCGGCACGGGATGTCTTCGTTACGAACGTAGCCAGGCAGGCGCTGACCCAGTTCCCACAGGAGCTGTTCCACCGCATGGCGGCCGCGCTGTTCCTGAATCTGAGCCACGGCATCCGGATAAAGCATAATCAGGCCGATCGGAGAACGATGGCGGGTCGCAGCAGACACTTCACGGACCAGGGATTCTTCCATGTAGCGGCGATTAAAAAGTCCCGTAAGGCTATCGCGAATGCTATGCTGTCTATAGCGGGCGCTCAGGTTCTGATTGGCGACATAAAGTCCCAACGTGGTAGCCACTGCGCTCACCTTGGCATGCCAGTCATCCATAGATTCATTATCGGGCAAGACATCGGTCTGCAGCGAGAAAATGCCGAAATGCTCTTCGCTACCTTCAATAGGAGCACAGAAAGAAACTCCATGAGGATGGAGGTGTAAATGGGTACAACCGCCATTCAAGCTAGGGTTCGAATAGTCCGCAATGACAATATCGCCGGCATCAAAACTGGCGCATTCCACCGGGCGAATGACATCATCGCTAATGACCGTTTCACCAAAAGAGAGTACCTTGTGCAGGTCCGTCTGGGTTCCAGCATACATGTACAAAATTCCAGAAGCATTGGGGAACAGCTGCGGGAGCAATTCTTCCAAAGACTTGATCACCTCGGGAACCGGGCGATCCTTCAAAAGGCAACGGGTATATTTCTTCCAGGCATCCAGGGGGAACTTAACGCAAATTTCGTCCACTTTCTTGGCGAGCGCTTCCTTGGAAGAAATCGCACCCGTCGGAAGAGGCATATCTTCAGGTTCAGGCTGAGCAGCAAGGGGATCGGGACTGGTCACCGGAAGTTCCGAAGTCATGGACAGTTTTGAATCCTTGATGGAATAAAGAGCTTCGTTAAAGTCCTCTTCGGCAATGTCAAGCTTTCGCTTGCACACATTGTAGAGAACCAGACCAAGGACGGCGCCCCAGGCCCCAACGAAAATGAACTTTCCACCTATAGAGACCGTCGTTTCGGGTACGAAGTACGAAATGGCGACTCCTGCGATAAACGCAACCAGCCAGAAGAAATAAGTAAACATACTCATATAAATAAATGTAGCTTAAAAAGAGAAATTGTTGACAACCGACTCATAAATAACCGCAAAAAAACAGGAACTTAGCTAAATTTGTAAATATGACCATTCTTGAAAAGATTGCCCTTGCCCTCCCCGCCGTCGAAAGTCCCGCCAGATATATGGGTGGCGAAGCGAACAGTGTCGTAAAGGACCACAGCCAAATGCTTTGCCGCATGGCGTTCGTGTTCCCCGACAAGTATGAAATCGGCATGAGCAATAACGGAATCCGTATTCTGTACCATGTCATTAACCGCGAGCCGGACTTGCTGTGCGAAGTTTCCTTTGCTCCGTGGGACGATATGGCGAAGGAAATGGAAAAGTACGACATTCCGCTGTATAGCTACGCAAGCTATACGCCGGTGCGTGATTTCGAAGTGGTCGGCATGACGCTCCAGACGGAGCTCAACTTTACGAACGTGCCCTACGTGCTTGACATCGCACGCATTCCAGTGTGGCAGAAAGACCGCCGTGAAGAAGACCCGATTTTGGTCGCAGGCGGCCCCGCCATGGCAAACCCCGAGCCGGTCGTAGACTTTTTCGACGCCTTCATGATCGGTGACGGCGAAGATATGATTATCAAGTTCCTGCGCTGCGTGGGCGAAGGCCGCAAGGCAAAACTTCCCCGCGCCCAGATTCTAGAGAATTTGTCTAAAATCGACGGCGTGTACGTACCGAGTCTGCGTCCCACCGTCACGAACGAATTTGGCGACATCGTTCCGGCTGAACCCGCCAAGGGCAGCTACCAGAATACAAACGGTGTACGCAGGCAGTTTATTCCGGTGATGGACCCGAAGAACTACCCCATCAAGAACCTGATTGCGAACATGCAGCTGGTGCACAACCGATTCAGTGTCGAAGTCATGCGCGGTTGCGCCCAAGGCTGCCGATTCTGTCAAGCCGGCATTTGGTACAGACCTTGCCGCGAACTCGACCCCGATGACGTATTGGATATTGCCAAAGCTGGCATCAAGGCGACCGGCGAACGCGAACTCGGACTTCTTTCGCTCTCCACCGCCGACTACAAGCCGGTGGAAGGTTTGACGGACTCCATCATTGACGATCCGTTCTTCGACACGGTAGACGTGAGCCTTCCGAGTATCCGAGTGAACGCCTTCGGCGAAACGCTCGCCCAGAAAATTTCCGCCCTCAAGGGAGGCCGCAGTGCGACCTTCGCTCCCGAAACAGGTTCCGAACGCATCCGCAAGATGATCAACAAGACCATCAGCGACCAGGACATGTACAACGCCGCCGAGCACGCCTTCAGTAGCGGTTTCAACAAGATTAAGTTGTACACAATGATCGGTTTCCCGACGGAAAACGAGCAGGACATGGAAGCGTTCTGCAACCTGATCGAGAACCTCGTGAAAATCGGTCGCAAGTACCTGCGCGGATGTCAGATCGCCGTGAGTATGGGTATTCTAATTCCGAAGTCCTTCACCGGGCTGCAATGGGCTCCGTTTATGGACAAGGAAACCGCCCTCAAGCATATCCGCTACGTACGCGAAAGATTCTTCAGGCACCCGAACGTGAAGGTGAACTGGGCCGGTTGGGAAACCAGTTTCCTCGAAGCCATTTACAGCCGCGGCGACCGCAGGCTCGGCCCCGTCATTTACGCTGCCTACAAGAAGGGAATTATCTTCGAAAGCGACTCCTATCGTTTCGATTTTGAAAAATGGCAGCAAGTCTGGGAAGAATGTGGATACGACACCAGCTGGGTGTACCGCATGCGCGAAAAGGACGAAGTGTTCCCGTGGGATTTCATTCACGCCGGCACAAGCAAACAGTACCTGCGCGGCGAATGGGAGAAGGCCTTCAAGGAAGACTCCGCACCGGTGCCCAACTGCAAATGGGGCGACTGCCAGAAGTGCGGCATTCCAGGCTTCGGCGCAGAAATCAAGCTCGCTAACGACCCGGTGCGCCACAAGGCTCCGAGCCGCACGCCCGAAGAAATCAAGAAACTTGTCGCGGAACGCCGCCCCACGCAAAAGAGCTGCCATAGCTACAAGATTACATTCAAGAAGACGGGCCTCAGCCGATTCTTGCCGCACCAGAACATGCTCAGTTTCTTCGAACGCACCTTCCTTTGCGCAGGCATTCCCATCAAGTTCAGCGAAGGATTCAGCCCGAAACCACGCATTTCGAACATGGGCGCACTCCCGCTCGGTCTTGAAACCTACTGCGAAGTCATCAGCGTAGACCTTCTGCAGCCGCTTGATATTTCCAAGGAAAACTTGCCGAAGATCATGGCCGAACTTTCGAGGCCGTTCCCGCGCGGCATGGAAATCGTGAACATCGAACCGCTCAAGGAAAAGCTTTCGAAGCACATGCCGACGGCAATGATTTATTCGTTCACGCCCGACGCGATTCCAGATGGCATCATGGAGAAGTTCGAAAACAAGACGCTCCCCGTGGTATTAAACCACCGCGGTCAAGAAATCAACTTGAACGAACACTTACTCGGAATCCAAATTGCAGGCGAAGCCATCATCACCAAGGTGAAGTGCAATAACATGGGCACAACCGTGAGCCCGTTCAACATTTATGCCGCACTGATGGGAGTGGAATTCGACCCGAAAAAACTCGACGAAAATTCTCGCCGCTATCTCATCAAGAAAATCGCAATGGAATTTTAAGGAGCCCTAGCCGATTCGGGATTTATTCAGCCGGGAGAATAATCTCGATATGGCTGGTGCTCACATTGAGGAAGTGCGTACGGAACAAGTCCTTTTCGCTCTTGTCGCTCACGCGCACCTGCGTCACAGCGATAAAGTCTTTGTTTTCGCGGATGTAGTCCGTGAGACGTTCATCGCGGAGCGTATCGATTTCGCCCGTGATAATAAAGCTGTCGGTCCAAATTTTTACTAGCATGTCTTAAATATAAAGTTTTTTTTGTTTGCAAGCAGAAAAAAAGCGTTTTTTTGTTGCTTTTTGCCATTTTGAGTGTATTTTAGGGATATAAATTAGCAGTTGGGCAAACCTAACCAAGGAGTTTACCATGGCAACGAAAAAAGTAATTAAAGCGACCCCCGGAAAGATGATTTACCACAATATGGAATTTATCGACAGTGATGTCGGTCGTCCCATCAGAATCATTGCAGAATTCATGGGTCCTTCCTTGATTTTTGCTGAAGAAGGCGTGAAAAATACCATCGTGTTCTTCGGCTCGGCGCGCACACTCCCCATGAGCGAGATTCTCAAGCGCCGCAAAAAATGCAAGAACGCCAAGGAACTGGAACGACTCAAGAAGCTCGAATCCGTAGCCGAATACTATGACGCCGCCCGCGAACTCGGCGCCAAGCTCGGGCGTTGGGCCAACAAGCAGCACAAAGGATTCGCCATCATGACCGGTGGCGGCCCCGGCATCATGGAAGCGGGCAACCGCGGCGCAAACGACGTGGGAACTTCTTCTGTTGGCCTCAACATCAAGCTTCCGTTCGAACAGCACCCGAACCCCTATATCGACGACGAACTGAACTTGCAGTTCCGTTACTTCTTTATCCGTAAGTACTGGTTCATGAAGATGGCTAAAGCGCTTGTGGTGTTCCCCGGCGGCTTCGGCACCCTCGACGAAATGTTCGAACTGTTGACTTTGATCCAGACCAAGAAATACGGCGACCGCATGCCCGTCGTGATTTTTGGCAAGAAGTACTGGAACAAGGTCATCAACTGGAAACATCTCGCCGACACGGGAATGATCGACAAGGACGACCTTAAGCTGTTCCATTTCTGCGACTCCGTTGACGACGCTTACAATGTCATTACAACGGCCCTCGAAAAGACAATGGAATAAATAAACAAGCAACTTATATGCAAGGTGTCGCTCGGCGGCACCTTGTTTTGTTTTGGGGATTAGCTATCTTTGGGGCATGATTCGAAACTTTCTGGCAGAAACATTAGATCGAGTATCTAGAAACTTGGCTCTCCGCCCGAACTACACCATGGAAGAATACCAGCGGTGGTTCGACCAGAATCCCGAATACATGCACAACGGCGCCATGCAGCACATTCAGCTGATAGAGCCCCTAACGCTCGAAGGCACCAACAACCTTTACCGTGCCCAGTACTGGCTGGAACACCCGAACGACCCCAGCCGCTACGTGGAACAAGAAATTGTCGTCAAAATTTGCAAGTTCTGGGCAAGCCCCGGCAAGAACAGGCTCCACCGCCTGAACAGCCTCTTGAGTGCCTTCCAGGACGAAATCCGCATCAACAACCTGATTCACGCCACCAATATCGAAGGCGTGGTCCAGAGCATGGGCGGCGGCATTGCCGGCAGACACCCTTACCTCAAGATGGAGTTTATTAAGGGTTGCTCTCTGGATAGGCTATTCAAGAAAGAACTAAGTGACGACGAAATCCTGCACCGAGTCGCCCAACTCGCCTACCTGGCAAACACCATTAGCCAGCTGCATTACTACCAGGTGGTCCACAAGGATTTAAAGCCCAAGAACCTTTTGCTTTGCCAGAATCCGCAGCACAAGAACAATCACAAGATTCTCGTGTGCGACTTCGGTTACGCCCAAGCGAAAATGCGTGACACCATTACCGAATACGGCGGCCAGATGACGCCTTGCTACAGCGCCCCCGAACAGGCCATCATGGGCGAAAACCTGTCGGCCTCGGTGGATTACTTCAGCTTCGGAATCATCGTGCACGAATACCTGACCGGCGAAAAGCTGTTCCCCCACGCCATGGACATCTTTATCGAAGACGGCTACCGCATTACCGACCGTTACCTGGAATACCTGAAGACCGGCCGCGAAAACCGCTTTAGCGACCCGCGTTTCCCGGAACTCACGGAGTGGATTGACAACCTCACCATTTTTGACAGCTTTGAACGCATGCAAAGTTGCCCGAACTTGTTTGATATTGCTCACAAATTGCGTGAACGTGTAAACGCCCAAGGATACCGCGACGTGAATACGGATTTCTTGTGGAACCAGCTGCGCGAATACAACCGCTTTTAAGAAAAATAAAATTTTCATTTTCAAGTTCATTAGTATATATTCAGGATATGAAACCTTCTATCCTGAATTTTTTTGCTCTCTTGAAAAAAGTCAAGCCCGTCCACTATCTGGTGGTCGCGGCTGTTATCGCACTTGGTGTCTTTAATGCCGTTACTGCGGTCATGCCGCAAATCAAGCAAGACCGCTACGAAAAAGGAATCGTCAAGTCCTTTGACAAGTGGTGGGAAGAAGAGGGGGCGAACCAATTCAAGGTCGTCGGAATCGAACCGACCGAAAAAGTCAAGCAAGAAGAATTTGAGCAGTTCCGCAACAGGGCCTTTGCACTGAAGCCATCTTACATCGTCGAAGACCGCGTTGAAGTCATGAAAAAGGATTTCCGCGAATGGTGGGAAATCAAGGGTGGCAAAGAAGAATTCACCCAAAAGAACAACCGTTACCCGAGCGAAGCGGACTTTAGGCGCGAACAGACCGAATGGATCGACAATTATACCGACAAGTTCGTGCGTTACAATATGGCGTTTATTCCGAAAAAAGAACACTACGACAGAATCTTGACCAGCTGGATGCTGTTCCCCAGCGTTTGGAGCTATGTTCTGTTTGCCGTTTTCTTCGTGTTTACGCTCGTACGTCTGGAAAAGCGTTGGCAATGGTTTATTCTTTGGGGATGCATTGTCGGCTGGGCGCTTGCCGGAGGCGTCTTGGTGAGCGTCCTTACTAGCACGAGCTTCTTTGACCATTACAGCGGCGAGCGCTACATGGGTATGAGCCTTACCGTAGCATTCTTGCTTGGCGCTACCGCATTCGCTCCGCGAAAAGATTTGACCTCGCAAGCTCTTTCGGCCGTTTGCTTCATGGGTCTTTTACTCGACATGGCTGTCAACTGGTTCGTGAACCCCAATATTTTCGGTGCTGTCACGGTGCTTTCACCCATCGCATTCGGTGCAGGCGCTTTTGCCGGATTAAAGATTGAAACCCGTCGCAAGACCCGTTTCGAACTCAAGCAAGAAGCATTGCAGGAACGAGCTCGCCGCATTGAAAGGCGAAACCCCATGGCCGAAATGAAGGCCAAGACGCGCACCATGATTCAATCGGGTATCGAAAACGCCAAGGGCGGACGCCCTGAACAGGCATTCAGTTTGCTGACTCAGGCGATGGTACAACTTTTGCAGGAACATCCCGTCGACAAGGCTTTAGTGCTTTCTTTGGTAGACAGCATGAACAAGCTCTACATTGAAATCTCGAGTAACCAGTGGCTTGAATGGGGCGAAATTGCCAAGTCGAAGAATGCGCCAGAAGCCGCAATCGTTCTCTTGAAAAAAGGTCTTTCCCTTGAGAAAGACAAGAACTTCGCAAGGCGCGCCCTTTATACTTTGGGCGAAACTTGCGTAACGAATAAGATTGAACTTGAAGACGGAATCAAGCGCTTGCAGAAAGTCATCGAGATGAATTCGACCGACATTCTTGCAAAGCAAGCGCAAAGAATCCTGGACAACGTCCAAAAGTAATTCGCCGAGCGAAGGCAATAGGCAGGAAGCCTATTGTCAGAGCGAAGGACGAACAACGACTTACTAATCCTTTTGGAGTTCTCTCTTTTCGTTGTTCGTTATTGTATATATCGGCGCTTGATAGTGCCGCTCTTTGTATATTCCACCACCATCACATGCGCGGCAGGCATCTTGGCAGGTTTCTGGTAACCCGAGAATAGCGGGCGGCCTTGCAAGTCGAAGATGCGATAGAAGGCCGTTTCTGCTTCGGGGGCAAGATTCACACGCTGGGCAATCGCAGTCGTGCTACTGCTAGATCCTTCGACTTCGCTCAGGATGACACTGGAGGAAGATTCTGCAACGCTCGACGAAGAATCTACACTCGACGACGATTCCGCGACTTCGGACGAAGACGATTCGGGCTCAACCGTTCCCTCGACCGTAAACGTGACGTATTCCGACATCCAAGTGAGCCCGGAGTTGTCCGTCACGACAGCAACGGCAGAATGCATACCCGGAGCAAGGCCCTCGGCATTTACCTGGTAAGGCGACGCCGTCGCAGAGCCGACTAAAGTCGTTCCGACATAAAAATCAACCTTCTTGACAGAGCCGTCGTTATCCTTGGCAGTGGCACTCAAGGTGACAGCCTTGCCGGCATCGAACTTGGCCCCTGCAGAAGGCGCTGTCATGGAAACACTTGCAGCCTTGTTGCTCTGGCCAAAGCCCTGGTTGTATTCGGGCATCCTGCCGTAGCGGCCTCCCACACCTGCTAGGCTCGGGATTTCTTTCGGGAGATTTGCAACGGTGCGTTTTTCGAAACTGTAGCTCGGGTTGAACGTTTCTGCCTGCGGAACGCCCTGCGTCACCGTACCGTTGTAGCGGTGCTGTTGCTTAGTGCCGCTCCCGAACGTGACTCCACTAAAGTAAACGTAGCCGTTGTCGCCCCATTCGGCGAGGTAACCCTGGCCGTTATCGATATAGCTATTCTCGTAGCGTACGTAGGCCTTCGCGCTTGCACTATGGCCGTTTGCACCCGCCACAAAGAAACGGTTGTAGTCCACATACTGGTTGTACAAATGCACCTGCGAGCCGTTGTTTTCGCCCGTCACCTTCGGCACGCGACCGTAGGTATTGTGCCAGTAGTTATTTGCATAAGTCAGGTGGGCATCTTCGACAAGTGCCATGTAAGGGTCGGTACCCCAGCAGTTGTATTCGTTCGCGCCGTCAAAATCCAGGTAGCTGATGGTGGCATCGTCCACGAATTCCATGTCCATGCCGTCACTGATCCACTTGTAACTGATGTGATCGGCCCAAAAGCCCTTCACATGCTTCGAGGCTGTACCTACTGTTTCGAGGCCATCGCCACCTTCGATCAAGTGCGGGTTCACGTCGTAAATGGCGAGGTTGCGGTAGATGTGGTTGTAAGAGCCCTCGTTACTGCGCACCACAATGGAGGCACCGCGCAGGTTTGCGCCGCGACCCATGCCCACCAAAGTCTTGTTGGGCTTGGTGGTAATCCAGTTGCTCCACGCCTGCAGATTGTCCGATTCCTTCACGATTTCGAGTCCGGATTCACCGAGGCTCGCGCAGCTATTTTTCTCGAAGGCGATGCGGTAGAACTTGTTCGTCTTGCCTGTCACGCGGTTCGTCTCGCCACAAGTCGTGCGGCACCAAGTACGCCCTTGCTTGTTCGCCTCGGTCACCGCATTGCGCATTTGCCTAAAATCGTAAGTACCTTCGGGCACAAGAATCGTCACGGCGTCATTACTCTGCAAGTACTTGCGGATGCTTGCGGAATCGCTCGCGAAAACGATATTGCCGGCATCGCCGCCCGTCGTAGAAGCGCCGAAGCCTTCGGCCTTCACGTTGAACGTGAAAAGCAGAACCGCTGTCGGATCCGTTTCGGCAGAAGTCCAAATCCACTTGGCTTGCGTGTTTGCAGCAAAGCCGGAAAGCGCCGCCCCGCTCGGGAGCTTGTTGCTTGCGTAGTTAAGGGTTGTCGCACCGCCCCACTGGCTAAGGTCGCGGCCCTTGTTTTTCCACGAGTTGTTGCTCACTGCAGGCTTTGATTTCCAACCACTGCCGGAATAGTAAGACTTGTCCAGGTCGTCAATCTGCACCATGACGCCCGGAGCACCCTTGCCGTTCACGCCCACGACCGAAATTGCATTTTCACCGGGAAGGAACGTCATCGGCACAAAGCGCACGCGGCCCGCCTGGTTGTCCTGTGCAAGGAGAGCGCCATTGTGGTAAAGTCTGTAGCCGCCATCGGCCACAATCCAGATACCCGGACCTTCGCCTGCGTTATAAGTCGCGGCAACCAACTGCGAACTGACCTTGTCACCACCGCCATAAGCCGATTCCGACGGAAGCGTCACCACCTCTGTCGCCGGAATTGCGGCGGTAGAAATTCCAAAAAGCGAGACAACGCCCGCCAAAGCCAACCCAACATCCTTTTTTACTCCCATTTTTTCCTCTTTTTGTAATATTGCCTTTTATAATCTAATTTTGGCACTTTTGTTTTCAAAACGTTATCCACCAAGCCCATTAATATGTGTTTGGTTGTTGACAACGATTGTAAAAACCCGTTTTACGCAAAAAAAATACACTCCTATCGGAGTGCTGGGTAGGGTTTTCGAAATTTAGGGTTGTCCGCGGACTACGGCCGAAACCGTCTATTATTCAATCGAGGCAACCCCTTCGAATACAATTTCATCTATTTCCAGGAAAGATCCGTTATAGATAAAGATGCTGAATATGCCAATTTCGCTTGAGATTTCGTCCCAAGAGACTTGGTAATTCTTACTGTCCACTATTTCTTCGCCTGGGCGTAAGACCAGTTCGGTCCATTCATCGCTCGCCTTCGCAAACCAAAACGCCTTATTGTAGTTATTATTCTCGATTTGGCGGTAATGTTCAAGCGCAACGGCAAACATGCAGTCACCGCGAACTTTCAGTCGGAGGGCCGTGAGCGCACTCAGGTCGTAATAACCCGTATCGAGGCCAAGACGCGTCCCGAGCATGACATAGCCCGTATCTTGGATGGTAAACTTTAACGAGAGATATTTGCCACGGGCTCCGTCATCTACGAGCGCCCCTGCAAAACCACCCACGCTGTCGGGGCTTTCAAAGGACGCTCCCTTGTGCGGTAGGTAGTACCAACCGTAATTCGGGTATGTTTTCGCCAGATTGTTCAGATTGTCGCCGTCATCAAAATCCTCGAAGACGAATTCGTGAGTCAATTCCTGGAACCACAGGAGCGTGTCAACAGAAGTGCCCGCGTCAAGCGAAATATCGCCAACGGGCTGACTATTCGCGACAATGGTATATAGACCCGCCGGAACATGCGAGAAGACAAACTCGCTTCCGTTATTTTGGGCCCAATAGGGAGTCGCGTCAAGCATCAAAGTTTTGCCCAAGGTTGTAGAGTCCGTGGAGGCCGCCCCGGTGCGTACCGTAAGCGACACGGACGGCAAGAGTTCAATTTCATCGGCCATGGAATCGACCGCATCAAGTTTCGTCCACACCATCAGCGAGGAGTCCTCGCCGGCAATTCCCTCGACATAGCACCTTGCATCCTGGCACTGATCCGGCAGAGTTTCAAACTGTACCTTTCCGGAATCATTCGCAGTAGCGGTTTCCAACGCAGAAACATAAGACGGGAGGAACTGCGTCACATCCTGGACTTCGGACGGGCTTTCCGCAGAAGCGGCTCTAGGACGCTGGTACAAGGTAACACGCGCCTGCGGAATCGGCTTGTGAACTCCATCAAGCGCAACGACCGCAATCCCGTTCGTCGTTTCGCTCGTGGCTCCGGCAGTTTCAGGGCCGCTGTCGGAACAGCCCGAAAACGCCGCCAGAATCAGGCCGAGCGCGAAATAAAACAATTTATGAATCCTAAACACCTGGAACATTTTTACCGTTCTTCCTTTTTCATCATCGGGAATAACTGGAAATTTAATTGATAAACACTGTCGCAAATTTGCGAAGGCATCGCATTGACCACATTTACGATGGATTTTCGCGTTTCGGCGAGGATATCGCGGATTTTTTGGATCTGTTTTGAGTCAAGCGCCATGGTGAGCGTGCTGATATCGCGCTTTTCCTTCGGTGTGTTGGCTATCGAGTCGCGCGCCAGTTCCGCAATACGTCCCTGATAGTCGCTAATGGTGGCACTCAGCCAGTGTTCCTGCGTGCGGAGATGCGCCTCGGTGGGTTCCACGCGGCCATCCTTGCGTTGGCGGGCGAGTCCCAACTGCAGCAACGCCTCGACCGCTTTTTCAACCTGCGTAGCGGTAAGTTTCGGAATGCATGTCTCGGCGAGTGCGGCGGCATTTTGCGGGCCCCGATAATCAAATACATCGAGCGCCGAGCGAATCATCGGATAGTACCACTGTTGAAAATAACGGTAGCGAGCCTCATCAAGTTCGCGGCACGCAGCGGGGCGCATTTTCTGGAGTATTTCAAAATGTTTGCGCACCTCTTCGTCGGTCTTTGCCTTGCCGTAAGCGACCATTTCGCGGAAATATTCAGCCTTCGCCTCTTTGAAACGGAACAATTCAACGAATGGTTCGACACCTTTCGAAGACACATGACGCTTCCCCTGCAAGATTTTCACCAGGAGACTTGCGTCCATGTCCACAGCCGACGCAAAGACCCGATAGCTGAAGGTCGGATCAAGCGACTTTTCGAGTTCGTAAAAGTCCTGCAGGAATTTACGGTAGTCGGTGTAATCGTATATGTTGATTTTGTTTCTTGCGAACATGGTTGACCCGCCCCAATAATATAGTTTCTATTATCAAAATAATCTATTTTCGCAACTGCTTTTTAATGTTTTTTTTCGGAGTTGTTGACATTTTTGTCCACGCCCTCCCCAAAAAAAACTCCTCGAAATGCATTCACAAGCATAAATTTAGGGTACAATGGTGTATCAAGGAGTTTGAATGTTTAAAAGATATACAGTCGCAATTCTTGCGGCAACCCTCGCAACAACAGCTTTCGCCACCAAGTACGAAGCCGAATCGGCAACCGTATCTAGCGAGGCAAAAATTGTCAACAGCAGCGGCGTCTCTGGCACAGGGTACGCAAGCCTTCAGGAAGGCACAATTACCTTCACGGGAGTCACTGTTGAAACGGCAGGTAAATACACGCTTACTATCCGCTACAAGGCGGGCGATTTCAAGGCAAACTACCTCAAAGTAAACGGAGCGACCGCAGGCACGATTGACTTTGCAGCAACGACCGGATGGGCAGACGTTACAACGGCCGTCACGCTCAAGGCGGGCACAAACACCATCGCCATCGAGAAATACTGGGGATGGATCGATGTGGACTACATCGACATTTCTGCCTACGAATCCGCTCCCTTCAAGCTTTCTGCGACCCCGGTTACCCCGAACGCGACCGAAAGTGCGGTAAAGCTCTACAATTTCTTGCGTGAAAACTTCGGCAAGAAAACAATTAGCGGAATCATGACCGGCGACATGAGCGGCTACACGCAGGGAGCCGACTTCAAGACCCACGACGACGTAAAGTACATCTACACGCGCACGGGCAAGTACCCGGCACTCGTCGGCCTCGACTTCCTGTTCGCAACGGGCCCGAACGCTTCCGGTAGCTGGAACATGGAATACACCGACAAGGCGATTTCTATAGCGAAGGGTCTCTGGAAAGCGGGCGGCATTCCCGCATTCACCTGGCACTGGAAGGATCCCCTCGACAAGAAGGACGCATTCTACATCCAGAGTGCGGCAGGGACCAACGAATATACGGACTTCGACTTCTCTACCGGATTCAAGAGCGGCACCACCGAATGGGACACCGAAAGTGCGGCCTACAAGGGAATTATCGCCGACATTGACCATATTGCCGATTACTTCCTCGAATTGCAAAAAGAAGGCGTTGCAGGCATCTTCCGCCCCCTGCACGAAGCGGGCGGCAAGTGGTTCTGGTGGAGTATCAATTCGGGCAAGCAGTTCGCGGCACTATACCGGCTCGTCTATGACCGCATGGTAAATGTCAAGGGGGTCCGCAACATGGTTTGGGTTTACAACCCCTCCACCGACGACGTGAACGGCTGGGACCCGGGCGACAGCTACTACGACGTGCTCGGCATAGACATCTACAACAGATCAGGCGACAACTCCAGCAACGCGGCAAGCTTTGACGGCCTCAAGGCAAAGAACAAGGGCAAAAAGATACTCGCCCTCACCGAGAACGGACCCATCCCCGACGTAGCCAAGATGCACGAGGACGTCTCGGTATGGAGCTGGTGGATGCCCTGGTACCACACATGGAACAGCAAATTCATCGACCAGACTCCCGACGCTGTATGGAAAAGCAACATGGAGGACGACCGCATTTTGACCCTCGACAAGATGCCTGGCTGGGACAAATACAAGCCCAACCAGGATACCTCTACGACGCGTCTTGCAAAGGTATCGCCATTCTACGGCCCTGCAACAACAATCGGCATCTTTGACATGAATGGCCACTATGTGGGACTCACTACGCAGGGACTTCCGCAGGGGCGCTACATCGTGCGTCAAAGAATCCAGGGACGCAACTTGAATGCGGTATACATCAAAAAATAACTATTGAGTCGGTTTCAACGAATTTTACAGGCGACGCGAAAAAAATGAATACACAACGGGGGTTGGAGTTTATTTTTGGAGCGTCGCTTATTTGAATTGGAGTGTTTATGGGATGTTTTACTTTAAAAATGACGAACACAACCGCAGCTTTTTTGTTATGCGGAATGTGCGCCTCTTACGGGATTACCCCGAACAAGTTGGTTTCTGGCGGTTTGCCGGCTCATACAGGAACCACAACGACAGATTACCTGACGGACGGCTACTTGACCAACTGGAAGAGTAGCAGCGCCAAGGAAATCGCGTTGAACGTGGGCGAAGGCCCCAAAAAGCTCTTGATCAACTGGGAATCGTTCGGCGATTGTGCCTGGGCGACCGATTTCACGAGCGGTTGCGGCCACTCGGGCGTCGCACTCTCGAATTTCAAGATTTTGACTTCGGCGAATTCCACCGACGGTACCGACGGAGACTGGGAAGTGGCCGCCACCATCCAGAACAACCCCGTGATGGCACGTGGCGTAACCATCGACTTTGCGGGCAAATCCTGGTTCAAGATCGTAAGCGAAGGCGATGTGGGCAAGCTTCTTGAAATCGAGGCATTCGACATGAGCGCAGGCGGAACCGACACCTGGTTCTTTATGGGCACAAGCATCAGTCAGATGGGAATCAAGCAACAGGATACCGATTCCACCACGGCGCAGCTCATTCATGCAAAGTTCCCGGAATACACGCCCGCCATGTTGCGCGGCGGCATTGGCTGCATCAACAGCACCGAAGTCGTGGAACACCTAAGCGAATACCTGGAATACGCTGGCAACGTCAAATTCTGGGCAATCGAAATGGGTACCAACGATGCCTGGGGCGGTGGCGATTGGAACCTGAACACCTACGTGAGCAACATGCAGACGATTATCGACTCTGCAAAGGCTCACGGAATCACGCCCGTGATTGCACGAATTATCGCGACCGATTCCGCAAAGGCGGGCTGGCAAATCAATCCGGCATTTTTGGAGGCTGTCGACAAATTCGTCGAAGATAACGACCTGCCGCAGGGTCCTGATTTCTACAGTTACTTTAAGGAACATCCCGAATTGTTGGCGAGCGACGGTGTACACCCGAATGGCGACACGAAGGGCGGGCAAGCCATGCACCACTTGTGGGCAGAAGCACTGGCGCCCTTGTACGCTGTAGGTGACACTGCCGCCAAAACGCCAGACTCCTCCACGACTTTAAAGATGTCAGGCACGTTTATGGTCCCCCGAATTTACGCGCAAGGCAAGAATATCTTCGTTGAGGGCAACTTACTAAATGTAACCTCCGTAACCCTTGTTTCTGCAACGGGGCAACTCATTTCCCAAAAGGCCCTTTCTAAGAATTACGGACAAGTACAATTTGAAAACATCCCGACGGGCCAGTACATAGCCATCATCCGAGGCCAAAACGCAGTCCAGACAAGTACCGTACAGGTAAAGTAAAAACACAAATCTTCTTAAACCAAACAAAGAGGCACCCCGAACGGAGTGCTTCTTTTTTTTGAAACGCAAACATTGGTGTTGACACAATTGTCCACAGTAAAAGAATAAATAACGCCTTTTCCTTTTAGTTTAAGTTTATATTAAAACCGGTTAAGGATGTAGACTCGATGGGGGTGCGCATGCACAAGTTTTCCTCGGGTGTTATAGCGGTTACTTTTATCGCCGGGATGTTTGGAGGTTGCTCGGAATCGCCCGAAAGTGGGTTAACTCCCCCCACCGAGGGCGATTCCTCAGCAACGAATTTTCCGGATTCGTCAAACGCTGATTCTCCTCAGGAAATCAGCTCCGAAACCGCTTTCAGCGCAGCCGATACCCATTCTTCGAGCGGACTCACTGAAACAAGTTCATCGGACGTCTTTTTTGTTAGCTCCTCCTCGTCTGGTGAACTTGCTGTCCCTCCAGGTTCATCAAGCGGAACCGGATTTTCATATATTGCACCTGCAAATTTTTCCGACACTGTAAACGGCGTCTTATTTGACATGATTCATGTTCCGGGAGGTTCGTACACACGCGGGTGTGACAACTGCGCCGAACAAGACAAAATTTACGAGACACCCGCGCACAAGGTAACCGTCAGCGACTACTTTGCCGCCAAAACCGAAGTCACGGTCAGCCAATGGAACGCCGTCATGGGCGGCAAGAAAAACGCTTGGGAATCAGGAAACGCCCCCAAAATAGGTGTAAGCTGGTTTGATGCGAATAATTTTGCTTGTAAATTAGGGCAATTGACAGGCAGGCAATACCGCCTGCTTACCGATGCCGAATGGGAATTTGCTGCTCGCGGAGGTAAGGATGGGATTGCCGACAGCTTCAAATTCTCAGGAGGCAACGCCATTGACGATGTCGCCTGGTATTCCGAAAACAGCGGTGGCAAGGCACACGACGTCGCCAGCAAGAAGCCGAACAAGCTCGGGCTTTACGACATGAGCGGCAATTCCTGGGAATGGGTGTACGACTGGCTCGTGGGTTATACTGCAGGCGACAAAGTCAACCCGGTTCAGCTCACAGGTTCTGGCAACAAGACGCGACGTGGCGGCAGTTACGGCGAACCCGCCGAATTCGCTCGGGTGAGCCGCCGGGCCATCCGTAGCCGCGATGGCGCCGCCGACATGGGATTTAGGCTAGGGGCCTCTACCGAACTTCCGCCGGGAATGATCAGCGCCTGCGAAGCGGCGAACCCGAGCGACGCGGTTTGTGCCGGAGACAAAAACCGCGACTGCCGCCTCATTACCGCAGCAGACGAAGCCTGGATCAGCGACGACTACACCGTTGTCATCGGCGAAGACGGAATTGCAGCCGTTTCAGGATTCCCGAACGTTTCCGGCCAATGGTACACGCTCAACAACCGCAGCTTTAACGTGGTCACAAAAACCGGAACCAAAACGTACGCTTACTATGTGTTCAGCCAAGATGAACTCACCATGATTAGTGACGACGGCATTCCTTACCGACTATACCGCCGTGTTGCAAGTGAAGCTAAGAACAAGGTAAGCCTTACGACCGTAAGCAACCCGAAAACACTGGAACAGTTGATCGCAGCCGTTGAGCCCGAGCGCTTCGTGACAGACGAACAGCTCGCCCACCCCGACACAAGCGTGCGCGACCCGCGTATTGCCGCTGCTAGCGGATACACCTGGTTCTTTGACGGGCGCTGTTGCGGAGGCAACCACAAGTACCGTTTCCATCTCGACAAGAGCGGCGACGCCGAATTCGTGGTAATGGACTACGACGACACTCATCACGAAAATATTCTTGCAAAAGGTCGCTGGTTCACCGTAGGCAACATCGGGCTACACATCGTGCTGAACGGGAAATACTTCAATTACCTCTACACCGTTGGCGAACGAACCATGAGCTACAGCGAATATATGCCTGCAGGCCCCATTTTCTGCCACATTTCATTCCAAAGCTACGAACGAGGTGACTTCCGCATATTCAACAAGACCCTTTACGACGACAAAGTCAAACGTCCCCGCGGCTTCAACGGCGAAAATCCCGTTTACGAAGCCGGAGATTATCAGTGGGGGTCATAATGCGCACGCACCTTTTCATCTTTGCCACAGCATGCATTGCAGCACTCACGGCATGTAACGACAAAGTATCTAATCCCGATATTGAATCAAGCTCGTCCGACCAAGCCTCCAATCACTCCTGGATACCCGTGTCGTCGTCCGAGCAAGATTCCCCGGAATGGTCGTCTTCGGCAACGCCTTCTCTGGCAATGTCATCCTCGGCCATTCCGGCATCCTCTTCCAGCGAGCCTATTTCGCGTGACCAGTCATCATCAACAGAACTGTCTGTCAGTCTTTCTTCTTCGATTGAGGAATCTTCTTCGTCCGCAATCATGGATACCTCTCCGGAAATCGTTTTGGACAAAGACGGATTCGCAACCATCGCCAATGTTTACAGGAGTCTCGCTCCCGACGAAAAAGCGGTATTTATCATCCGCCATTCCGAACGCGAAGCCGATGTAGCGCTAGAAACAGAACTCACTGCAAACGGGATCCAGATGGCACAAGACCTGGGGGCAACCCTCAAGAGCGACGAAGAATTCACATACGTCACTTCGGGATTCGTGCGCACGAACGAAACCGCAAACCAAATCTCGAAAGGACGCGGAGAAGCCCCACTCCCGAAACTCATCACGAATTACGACATCACCGGCAACTGGTTCCTGAAAATTTCGGCCGATTCCCTCGCAAAGCAAGCGACCGCGCTCGGCCTAAAGGGCAGTTCAATCGAACTGATGGCACGCTGGGCATACGAAGGCGGATACCCGGAAACATTTTACGAAATGGAGCCCCGCGCACAAGAATTCATGCAAGCGGTCATCCTGAAAAATTTATCCAAGTGGAAACGCATCACCATCATGGTATCGCACGACATCTTTGTGATGCCACTCGCCGTTTTCGGTTCACAGAAAAAGGTCGCTCTCAAGTATCACGAAGATTATCATTGGATCAACTACATCGCTGGGCTAGCCGTGATTGCCGACGCACAAAACAACTTGCGTTACATTCCTGTAAAAGGCGCAGAATCCGGCGTCATAGACTATTTGGCCCTCTATATGGCCGAACATAAGATTTACACCAAATAAAAAATATCCCCAAGCCACAGCAAAAAGCGTCCCGGCATTCGCCGGGGCGCCTTTGTTTGGTATCATCGATTTATCGGAAAATGTTTATTGATTTCGCTTCACGATAACTACCGGTCGACACTTTCACGATATAGGATCCCGCCGGCATTTGACTTAAGTCAAAAGAATGCGTATGCGCACCGGCATTCTGCACGCCAACCATTTCTTGGGCTATTAGAGCGCCAAAGCCCGTAAACAGGCTGATTTTCACATTGTCGCGCTGCG
>NZ_FRBF01000031.1 GCF_900142545.1 Fibrobacter sp. UWT2
TGGCAGATTGATGTGCGTGCCCTTGCACGCCGCTAGTATTGTAGGGCTACGCCCGTATATGAAGAACCGCCGGCTTCGCCGGCGGGTCACTTTTTTTTAAAGATCTTTCTGCATTTCGTAGAAGACGTAGAGCCAGGTCTTGAGGCGGGTCCAGCTTCTGTCTCCCTTGTACCGGATGTAGTCTCCGAAGGAATAGAATAGGATGTCTTTCACGAGGCCTGGGGTTGCCCTAATTCCTTCGACGCTGTAGAATTCATCGGACAGTTTCAAATCTGTATCGCGGATGGTGACGCCGTCTACGGCGATGGTCAGGTGCTTCTTGTGAATCACCAGCGAATAGTGGTGACGCTTGCCGTCAAGAATGTTCGCCTTGCCGTATTCCACGGAATCGGTAGAGGCGGTGTCGATGCCGTTGTAGATTCGGGTGCAAATCGCGGTAGAATCTTTTTCGCAACGGCGAATTTCAAAGCCGAGACTGTCGCAGTCGCCCAGCAAAACGGTGCTGTCGGCAAGGCTGTCGAGTTCGATCCAGAAACTGATGGCGAAGCTGGAATCATCGAACATTTCGATCCAACGCCAAAGAGTGTCCTTTTCTACTTCAGGCCAGTAAGCCCTGAGTCGCGAGAACGTTGTTGTGTTGTATTCGCCGCTGGCAAGAGTTAGCGTTGTAGCGGAATCGATTCTGGGAACGACAATCCAGTGGATTGCCGAGTCGTTTGCCGATGCAGAATGCTTCTGAGAAACGACGACATTGCCTCGCTCGTCGAGGAAGAAGTTGCGGTAGTCGCTGTAGAAATCAGCATCGGCAATCTTGACGGGAACAATCAGCGAATCCAGGAAACGGCCGCCGATCGTATCGTACATGTCCGATTCCGGAAGCGTAAAGTCGATGTCGAAAAGCTTCTTGTCTGCGACGAATTTCTCGCTGGCGTACAAGGTGTCGCCGGCGCTGAGTTGCCAATCGACGCCTAAAGTGCGGAAGTCGTTGCCGAATTGAATTTCAATTTGCTTCACGGAGTCTTCGTTATCGAAAAGCGGAATATTTTCGACAATGGCGTAGCCACGCTTGATGTCTTCTGCGGATATCTTCTTGCAAGCAAGCGTACCCGTGATGCACAGGGAAGCGTTTTCGGGCAAAACTTCTTGCAAATCCTCGCCGAGATACGTCTTGACGAGCTCCGTATAAGATGTCGAAATCTTCAGGGTGGCAGGTTCCTGCACGCGGACGTAGACGGTGTCGATGTCGTTCCACTTCAAAATGTCGGCACCATAAAGAGTGTCTTTTTCGCCGTTCATTCCGGTGACGGTCGCCACGACGCTATAGGCGCCCGTGGCGTCATCGAATACGGCGTATTCTCCGTAGTCGACGGTGACGGAATCCATCAGTTCGGTTTTTCCGTCAACGATTCTTGTCAGCGCAAATTGAACGGAGCCTGACGTTTTGGCGGATTTTCCCGATATGTCCGTGGCGTCGCCAAGTTCCTCTTCGATGGCGAATGCCAGGGTGCGGCCCGATTCGGTTTCGGTGAGCACGCCGGCGTGATCCGATTCGTGGGAATCGTTAGGAGGACTGCATGCTACAACCTGAGACAGCATTGCCGCAGCGACAAGGGACAAATAAGATTTGATTTGTTCTTTTTTCATTTTACATCCCTATTGTTAGCTGCTAATCCAAATTTGGGAACAGGTGGATATTCATTTGGTACACGCCGTCGGCTTTTTCCTTGTCCTCGCCGATGATGCGCCTGGCCTTTGCCTTGAATTCCTGTAGCTCCGCTTCCAGCTTCTTGTAGGCGTCGCTTGAAATGCTGAAGGTAAGGGTGCTCATGACGGTGGGTTTCTTGGGGGGAGTCATGAGGGCCTGCTTCGAAAGCTCAAAGCACTGTAACTGGTACTGTTTAATCAGTTCGGCATTGTTGTAGGGGCCGCTGCTGATGCTTTCTTTGGTGGGCTTCCAGAACCCGCTTTCGTTTTTGCGGGCAAGTCCCAGTCTTTCGAGCAGGGCGAGCGAATCTTTCAGTTTGCCAAGTGGAACCTTGGGGAATATCCGCTTTTGCACCGGAGTCATGTCGTCGTCTACGTCCATGGCGTCCAAAATGGCGAAGAGAGCGCTGTTGTACCAGTGGCTATAATATTCGTAGGCGTCTTCGTTGAGAATGTGCTGCGGATTGGGGTGCAGCTTCAAGACTTCTTGCATGGCTGCGTTGCGTGCGGCGTCGCTTTTGGCCTGGTCCAGTTCCACCAGGGTTTCGAAATATTTGGCTTCTTTCTTGTCGAGTTCCAGGATTTCGATAAACTTGGCCACCATGCGGGGGCTGACTTTTTTTCCTCTGAGAACGTCGGCGAAATAGCTGCGGCTTTTTTCGAGGCCCAGCAGGTTACAAATCTCGGTACGCGTAAAATGGGGTTCCGCTTTGGCGCGGGCCACTTGGTATTCTTCCAAAAATTTGCGGAAGTGCGTAAATTGGTATATGTCTAAAAATCGATTCACGTTTTTAAATATATATAATTTTTGAGAACATTGTCAATAAAAATTTAACTGGCTCGCAGACTGTTAAAAAACTCACAAAATGGCGAAAAAATGGGAAAAACGGGAATTTTTGAACCAAATAGATGAAAAATTGATGCAAGAAAGGCCTTTTTACACGATGCAAACACGTTTTTACCTGTAGAGAACATGCTTTTTCTTTCAAAAGGGATTATTTTTAAGGGAAAGGAATTTGGGTCATGAAAAAGGTTATCGTTCTCTATATGGCGGCTGCGGTAGGTGCTCTGGTAACACAGACTTTTGCTCGACCCGCTGCGCCCAATTTTCAGACAGTTTCGAATAAAGACGGCAGCTCCGTCACGATTCGCCATTATGGCGATGAACATTTCCATTATGCGGCAACATCCGATGGCTACCTTGTCATGCGGGACACGGCCGGTAATTATGTTTATGTGGGCGAAGACGGGTCCCCGTCTGGCGTGCTTGCCAAAAATGAGGACGAACGCACTGACTCCGAAAAATCATTCTTGAAAGGGCTGGATCAGGAGGCGGCTTTAAGGAACCATGAAAAATTGCATGGAGGCCGATTTCCAGAAGACAGTACGCTGACCGAAAGTTCCCAGGTGCAAAAGGGAACTGCTTCTAACGTCGCTGTAATGGCGTACAATCAAGAAGGCGTTTCGGTAGCGCTCAATCGTCCGTCTCCGCAAAAGTGGACGGTGGGGGAACGCTGGTTCCCGGTGCTTTTAATCGGAACGCCCAATAAGGCTTATTCAGATTCTGCCGCCTACTATGATTTCTTGAACAAACCCGGCTATAACAAGGACAACCATATCGGCAGCTTGCGCGATTACTTCTTGTTTGTCTCGGACAGTTTGTTTAACCCGCATTTCGATGTGTATCCCGTTAACATCAGTTCAAATTTGAATGATTTTGGCTATGGCGATGACTTTAACGAAGGCAAGCTTGTCGCCATGGGAATTGATGAGCTGGTGAAACGCGAAGATTTCTTGAAGAATGCAAAGAAATATTGCTACAGCAATAGCAATATCGACGGATTCATTTTCTTGTTCCCGGGCATGGAAGAAGAAGCGACTGTAATCAGCAAGGATTTTTGGAGCCATCAGTTCGCGATGAGCGTGAACGGGTCTGCGCGTTGGTTCCCGTCTCCGTACAAGGCGGGCGGCTACTCTTTTGAAAAGTATGTTTTCAATGCCCAGATGGCAGACGAATCCAACAACAAGAAAATCAATAAGTTGGGGATTCTGGCGCACGAAATGAGCCATGTTCTGGGGCTAAAAGATCATTATTCCAGGGACGCCAATGACAAACAGATCGATGGTCCGGGCATTTATGACTTAATGTCACTTGGCATGTACAACGGCACGACGGTTAGCGAAGGCAATATTCCTCTGGGATATTCCGCATTTGAAAAGGAAACGGTAGGTTGGCTTACGCTAGAAGACTTGCAGCCGGATTCCATTTATTCACTCAAAAAATTGAGCAAGATGCAGGCTTATTCTGTCACGAATCCGAATCATAAAGACGAATACTACGTGATTGAATATCGTCCGGCAGAAAAGTTCGATGCATACCTGCCTAGATATCGCGGCGCGCGTCAAAACGGTGTTTATGTGTGGTATATCGATTATGACAAGAGCGCTTTTGAAGACTATAACAATGCCAATGGCGATGTAAGTCACCAGCGAGTCGCAATTAAGGCTATCCTTGCCGCAAAAGAATACTATGTAGACTTTACTTATGTGAACAAGAGTGGAACTACTTCGGTGCCGGGTGTTTACAACTTTGTTCTTGACGGAACGGACCGAGCCTGTTTCACGACCTCGAAGAGTATGGCACTTTCGGCATGTCCTGAAGAATCCAGCTCTTCTGTTGCGAGCTCTAGCAGTGAAGCTGAAAGTTCCAGCAGCGAGGCTTATTCCAATAAAGAAAAGTCGAGTTCTAGCGAGGCGGTTGTTGAATCGTCTTCTAGCGAAAACAACGACCTCCCGAATTTGAGTTCCTCTGAAGCAATGCACATTGCTGATGCGGGCGTTGCCGTGCCACAGGTGCGGTATACGCTGGAAGGTCGCCTGCTCCATGTGCTGGCCGATGTGCCGGGCCTTAAGAGCGTACGCCTGTTCGATATGCAAGGTCACTTGCTCTATTCGGAAAAATTCTCCGGTAGTGCAGCGACGCTTGATCTCGGTAACATAAGCCGTGGCGCATACGTGGTTCGCCTGACGGCAGGAAATAAGACGCTTGCTGTAAAGCGCTTGCAGTAAAGCGGTAGAACAGGTGCTGTAAAAAAGCCCGTTCGGACATTTCCGAATGGGCTTAAGTTTTAGGCTTGAATAGAACTTTATTTTGCGATTTTGAGCCGCAACGTCTTTCCGGCAGCAGTTTTTGCGATGAGTAAACCGCCGTGTCTTACGAGGGCTTTTGTGCTTGAGCTGAGTTCTTGCATTCCTGTTGCGCGTACCATGCCCAAGTAGCTGCCGTTCATGTCGAAAATACGGTAGTTCTCCGTTTTGGTAAGCGTCTCAAATTTTGCGATGGCACTTGGTGTGCAAGGTTCTTCAAGACAAAGTGATTGGTTTTCGAACATGAAGTAGTCTGTGTCCATCCAGGAACCTGTTACTGTAAAGCGTAGAATGTGTTCGCCCGCCGTAAGCGTCACATTTGCCTTGACCATGTTGTAGTCGTCGTAGTTGTTCTCTCCCGTGTTCTTGGGCACGGAAATCACGTTGGTGATGTTTTTGCCGTCTAGGGACATTTGGAAACTGGAGGTCTCGTTTGCGGAAGCGACTGCGGCCGAGAAGTTGTAGTCTCCCGCTTCTTTCACGTTTACGCTATATTCGAGCCATTCGCCTTCTTGATTGTAACCTACGATTACGCCTGTAGCCTTCTTGTAAAGGTCGACTCCGGTATCATTGCGGTAATCGGAATCGCCATGATTTTCGGAATCGTTTTCTTTGTAGGAATCGTTGCCGGAACCTACACCCGGAATATCAAAATCTTCTGCTTCGATTTTTCCGGGAATTGAAAAAGCCTTGCCTTTGAAGGGCTGCTGCGGCACCGGTTCTACGGGCGCGCGGTTGACGGCCTTGAGCATCTGTTCGGCGTAGCGCTTGCCGAAGGTTACGTAGGCGTCGTGATTAAAGTGGTAACGGTCGACTCCGTTTCCGCCTAGGCCTTCGGACGATGCGTAGTAGGTGTTGTCCATCGTGTTCGGGAGCTTTGATACGCGATCGGAATAGCAGCAGCCTTCGCGCAGAAGTTCACCTGCCACAAACGGAACTGTATCGGAACTCATGTTCAGTGCCGAAAGAAAATCGTCGCGAGTCTTCTTTACGATTTTTGGCCAGTCGGAATAGCCGCCGTCGGTTTCGCCCTGGTGGAAGATGAATCCTTTGATGACGCCTACTTCTTGGGCCTTTTTGGCGATGTCTACGATGGTCTTGTAGACGTTGCCGTCACTTGCGTATTCCTTGGCGTAATTTTGCAACCAAGATTCAGCCGAGGCGAGGTAGCTTGCGTATTGATCTTTGTCGAAAGCCTTGATGCTTGCGCCGCCAATGGCAACCGGAATAATGCCGATGGTGACATCGGGCATGCTGTCGGCCATGGTGCGGCCGAACCAGTCTGCAATCGAAATGGTGTTGCCGCAGTTGAACAGCGAGGGAACAGCGGGGTAGACTTCGCCTATGGTGTTGCGGCCCTTGCCGCTGCACTTTTGCGTTGCGAAAATCTTGAAACGCGGGTGCTCAGCCTTGTCGGCGCTTTGTGCGTCGGCGGTGCCGCCCATATTGGACTGCCCGTAAGCGATGTAAATATGAAAATTGGGGTCCGGTGCCGCATAGAGCGTCCCGAACGTGGAAAAGCCGAGGGCAAAAACCGCCCCGGCAATAACTTTAGGAAGTTTGCCAAACATACCAATCCTTTATTGTTAACAACCCTGATTACAATTTATACTCATGCAGTGAGTGAAAATCGGCTGTATAGGCAGTGTTTATGGATTTTTTGTCAAAAAGGAAGCCTTTGGTGAGAATCGCGGGGGAGACCCTATATATTATATTTAGGGCAAGGTTGTTTAAATAGGTGCCTCTGGAGTTAGAGGCGCTAAAGGGTTGTTATGAAAAGACGCATCCTCAGGACTGCGGCAATGGCCGCTTCCGTGTCTTTGGTTTCGATGTCGTGGGGCGCTACGCTTCCGACTGCGACCGAAATTTTCAATAAAATGGGCTTCGGCATCAACATCGGTAACACGATGGAAGTGCCGGGCAATCCGACCGGTTGGGGCAACAAGTTCCCGACAGAGGCCTACATCGATTCGGTGAAGGCTGCCGGATTCAGCACGATTCGCATTCCTTGCGCCTGGGATAGCCACGCCAAAGACGGAGTCATTAACGAAAGTTGGATGGATTCCGTGCAGACGGTGGTGGACATGTGCATGCGCGCCGGGCTGGTGACGGTTCTCAACATTCATTGGGATGGCGGCTGGCTCGAAGGGAACCTTAAGGACGAAAAGAAAGACGAAGTGAACGCCAAGCAGAAGGCGTACTGGACCCAGATTGCCACGCGCTTCATGAACTATAATGAAAACCTGCTCTTTGCTAGCGCAAATGAACCCGCCACTACCGACGACAATTACAAACACGAAACCGAAATCTTGGCAACATACCACCAGACTTTCGTGGACGCCGTGCGTGCCACGGGTGGTAACAACGCAAGCCGTACGCTTGTGATTCAAGGGCCTTCTACAAGTATTGACCGCTCGGTTGAAGTCTATACGGTGGATAAGCTCCCGAAAGACGTGATTGAAAATCGATTGATGTTTGAAGTCCACTACTACGACCCGTATACTTACACGCTGATGAACGAACCCGCCAACTGGGGCGCTATTGTTGAACCGCAGTATTATTGGGGTACGGGCGACAATCTTGCTACGGGTGACGATATCGTCCATAATTGCGGCTACAACGCTTGGGGTGGCGGCATGGGAGATCCTTGCACCAAGAGCCAGATGGATGCATCGCTTGGCAAGATGAAGAAAAATTACGTGGACAAGGGTGTGCCCGTGATTATCGGCGAATTCGGCGCAAACGACCGCGTAGGCGTGCTTACGGGCAGCAACTACGACAAACATCGCAAAGGTCGCCTTGAATATTACCAGGCGTTCATGAGCTCCTGCAAGGCGAATCAGGTGGTGCCGATTGCTTGGGATACGGGTCACGAAGGTGAAAACAACATGACCATTATCCGCAGGCAGAGTGAGCCCGATGGCTCCATTTTTGACAAGGATGTGCTAGACATTATGCGGAAGGCGTATGGTCTTGGTGACTATGTGAATACGGGCATCACGCATGTTGAAAACTTCGTGGAAGGCGGTGCCGGAACGATTGCCGTGCGGAATGGCGGCGTTACGAGTTCTATTGGTGGAATCGGTCTCCGCCGCGAAGGGGTAATGCTTTATGCTAGTGGAGCCATCAAGCTGTTCGATATGAATGGCAACGTGCTCCGCAGAGGAACTTCCGAGCTTTCGTTGCAGGGCTTGCACCAAGGCGTCTATATCGCCAAAAGCGGTAATCGTCAGTTGAAAGTGAATCTGCGCTAAGGCTCTTTGTTACAACGAAAACTCCCCGGCGTTCGTCGGGGAGTTTTTTTCGAATCAATAAGGAATAATAATTTGGAATAAGCTCTGGTTGGCTACTAGAGTCCAGTGTAGCTGAACGATTTATGGCCAAGCTTTTGGCCACAACTGCTGACAAATACAGCGGTCAACTTACCGACGCGAATGCCTGCAAGATTTCCACCTTTTTCGCCAAATTCACGGACGAGATTGCCCTGCAAGTCGAATAAGCGAACTTTCGTGCCCTCGGGTGCACCTTGTACATGCAAGAAGCCGTTTGATACGAACATGTTCATAGACGGAGCGAGGCGTGCCATCTTCAGGGAGGTCTTCGAAGTGTCCTGTTTGGAAGTATCCTGCACGGTCGTGTCCTGCTTGGAAGTGTCCGGCTTGGAAGTATCCGGCTTGGCTTCTTCGTACGGGAGCGAAGGCGTTTCCCAGTCAATCCAGTCGCCATAGTTGTCAATCTTGAAACCCTTGCCGTTCGTGGGTTTGACGTGGATATCGGTATTGGCGTTTTTGCCGCGCAGGAACTTGTCGACAAATGCTGTCACGGTGTTGTTCTGGCTACTGGCTGCCTGGCAATGCTCGTGGCCGCCGGTAAAGTCAAAGCCGATGCGGTCCTCGATGCCCATGGACTTCCACACTTCGCTTGCAACCATCATGGACTTGTAGCCCGATTCGTCGCCGAGCCATTCGTAACCGGGGTTTCCGAGCGCAACCACCGCACGCGGGGCAATCATGGCGATGAGTTCGTGGTGATCGTGCGGGAGCTTGTACGGGTCTTGGCTCTTGAGGCTCTGCATGAACCAGCTGTAGTTTGTGTTGTCGATTTTTTCGATGTTCGTGCCGCGGCTTGCGAAGTCTGCGGAAGTGCGCCACGAGTTGATGCCGCCGCCACCCGATTCCTGGGCAATGGTGAGCGTCACGCGTTCATCGAAGGCGCCTGCGAAAAGCGCCATCTTGCCCGCATAGGAACATCCTGTGACTGCAATTTTGCTCATGTCCAGGTGGTACTGGTCGGCAATTTGCGCAAGGCCGTCAATCAGGCGGCTTACGCCCCAAGACCATGCGGAATAGTCACCGTTCTGGTTCTTGTTGCCGTAGAACTTGTAGAAGCCCACGTTCGTGTCCTTCTGACCGTTCATGGAGTATTTCGCCACCTGGTCGTGACTGAAAGGCACCTGCACAAAGCCGCTGAACAGGCTCGAGGAAAGCGACCCCGTACCGCTATTCATGCCGATGATAATCGGGTGCGGGCCGTTGCCAGACGGAATGTTGAATTTCGACGTGATCGTCATCGTCTTGCCGCCTTCCTTGACGGTGACCGTAAGGGTGCCGCCGCTGTAGGTGGCGCTCACGTCGGAAGGAATCGGCTTGTCGCCGATTTCGTACTTTTCGATATCGGCCTTGATTTCGTTACGGCGTTTGCTCCAGTCGCCATACTTGGTGACCTTGGAGCCGTCGTGGAATTCGAATGGGTTGGGGAGTTTTCTATTGCTCTTAAGTTCGCCCGCCTTGGCGCCAAGATCCTTGCCGCGGTTTTCGGTGTCGAAATTGAGCGGTATTTCTGCAAATACCATGGAACATAAACCAAAAAGAAGCGCCGAGTAGAGGCCCTTTTTCATGTTTCACTCCTTTCGCCAAACAGAAACCCAAACCCATTGTGTTAAACAACCTTAGTTATAATGGGTGATTTAAATATATGTTAGAACAGCAGCGGTCTTAGCGTTCAAATTTTTTTACTGTGGACAAATATGTCCACACCTTACAGGCGTAGTCCAGAGACAACCTTTTATTGAAAGTTGGGGTGTTTTTCCCGTAAAATGAAGATATATTTCAAAAAAGGAGACCCTTATGGGGCAAAAAGTAGGCTGTTATGGGTTTGAAATTTGGTTTTTGCAAGAATTTTGCGGTTTCGGCGCTTTGCCTAACGGTGTTTGGTGTTATTGGGGCGGGTGCCGAGCCGCTGGCTTTTCCGGAAGCGCTCGGTTTCGGTGCGCAAGTCACAGGTGGTCGCGGCGGAACCGTGTATCACGTGACGAACCTGAACGATGATGGTGCGGGTTCTTTCCGCGATGCTGTTAGTCAGGGGAATCGTATCGTTGTCTTTGATGTGGGTGGGATTATCAACATCAAGACGGCGGTCTCTATCAAGAGTAACATCACGATTGCGGGGCAGACGGCTCCGGGCGAGGGCATTGCCATTCATGGCGGTAAACTCAGCACGGGCAAGCAGAGCAATATCATCATTCGTTACCTGCGCATTCGTCCCGGCGAAAATACCGCGTCTGAAAAGGACGATGCGCTGAACCTTTACGATGCAAAAAATGTGATTGTGGACCACTGCTCGGTGGAACTTGCTCCGTGGAACAACTTCGGCGGTTCCTCGGATAACGCAAGCTATCGCGTAACGGGTGTAACGGTGCAGAACTCGCTGATTGCAAACCCGATCGGACAGCAGTTCGGGGCGCATATCGAATCGGTGGACGGCACGTGGGCCTGGTACTACAATGCTTTCGTGAATACGCACAACCGCAATCCGCTTGACAAGATTAACGACGTTTTCGTGAATAACATCCTCTACAATTTTGAAGCGGGTTACACGACGCATACCAGCACGCATTTCAATCACGATATCGTGAACAATTACTTCGTCTATGGCCCCACGGGTAAGAACGAATGGTTTCAGGTGGATAAGAACCAGAGCATTTACGCGAGCGGTAACATGATTGACAAGAACAAGGATGGCGTGCTGAACGGAACCGCAACAAGCATTTATTACTATCAGGGTGCAGGCGAAGAACTTTCGAAACCCTGGAGCGAACTTACGACGAGTGGACCGATGCTCACTGCCGCAAGCGCCTGGCGTTATGTGAATTCGCAGAGCGGTGTGCTCCCTTACGACGATATTGATTCCCTGATATGGTACCAGGTGGGGACACTCGGGAAAGAAGGAGCCTTGGTGAAAAGCGTTGGTGCCATGGGGATCAAGACCAATAACGGCTGGGGCGAGGTGATAGCGGGTAAGGCTGCCACGGACAGCGACAAGGATGGTATTCCCGATTACTTCGAAGAAGCGATGGGTTACGATAAATCGAAAGATGATGCGATGACCAAGGAAAGCGATGGCTATGTACGCATTGAAAAATACATCAACTGGCTCGGCGCTTCTCATACACGCATTGCAGACGAATCTTCCCGCGATTTTGACTTGTGCACGATTACCCGCGGATTCCAGGAGGTGAACCCCTCTTATAGCGTGTCCGCGGCGGAAAACGGCTCGGTTGAATTGCTGAATGACGGCTATACAGCCCGATTTGCGCCCAAAGCAAAGGGGCTTGCTTCGTTTAAGTACACCGTCAAGGGTAACGACGGTACCGAATATACGGGCCGCGTCGAGGTGCTAGTTGAAAAAGTTGCAGATGCGGATACGACGATCAGTGTCGTCGACTCGACGGCTGCAGATAGTGCTGCAACGGATTCTTCGAAAACCGCAATCGTGAATCGCAGAGTGGAACTTCCGAACGGTTTGCAAATTCCTGTCCGTAATGGTTTCCGCGACCTCAAGGGTCGTCGCTACAACAAGCAAGTCCCGTACAGAGTGCTGTTCTAGATTTAAACTCGCAAGAACCAAACAAAGGCGCCCCGGCGAATGCCGGGGTGCTTTGATGTTGATGATGAGGAGTCAAACTTATTTTTCGTAGTAAATCATTCCGTTGGGGAGCGTGATTTCGGTCATGCTGCTCACATCTACCTGTGCCACACTGCCTACGTCGCCGCCGTAAATGATCATGCTGCCGGAACCGCTGGGCTTGAATGCCGCGTTGCTTGTGCCGTATGCTGTTCCTGCTGTGTAGCTGGAGGCGCTACATTTAGGGTATTCCTCGGTGCGGCTCCCGAATCCAAGCAATACGCCTCCGGTAATGCTGAATCCGCTGTCAGTGTCGATTAAGCCGCCCGCCATGTTTGTGGAGCAGGAACCGGAACTGTTGCTGCCCATGCCGCCGCGAGAGGAATTTCCGCCCATGTTGCCGCCGCTGGTGCCAATTTCAAGGAGCAATACGCCTCCGCTCATGGTTGCTGTGCCGTTGGCGTCAAGAACGTCGATGTCGTTTCCTGCTGCATAAAGATAGTGGTAGCCGCCGCTGATAACGATGTATCCCTTGGAACTGCTTGCCATGCCGCCGGAACCGCCTCTGCCGCCCCATTGTGAGCCGCTTGAGGTGCCTGCGTCTGCAGAACCGCCTGCCGCATTCCATGCGTCATCGCTTGCGACCGTTGCAGTCATGCCGCCTTCAGCTCTAATGTAGAACGCTTCGATTCCTTCGACAGCCTTGGTAATATTGATTGCACCGTCGGAGATGCGTAGGGTGGAGTCGGCGTGAATGCCGTCGTCACCTGCCGAAATCGTGGTAAGTCCGCCGTTAATATAGATGTTCAAGTTGGAATGTAATCCGTCGTCTGTAGAGGTTACGTTGGTGATGCCTCCGTTCACGTAGATACGGTTGTCGGTTGCGATTCCCTTTCCTTTGCTGTTGATAGTAATGAGCGGTATCGAGGTAGAATCGGCGATAAAGATGTAGTTGAATGCCTGAGTGCCGTCATCGCCTGCGTTGATATCGAATTCGCCGCCGGTAATCACCACAATTCCCTTGTTGTCGGTAATGGTGTTTTCGTCTTCGCCTTCATCGCTCTTGATGCCGTCGCCGTTTGTGGCGGTAAGTTTGAAATACCCGCCTTCGATGGTGACGGAACCCTTGCCCTTGATAGCGTGATTCTTTGCCTTGACGGTGATTCCCGGCAGGTCGCGAATACGCAAGTCGTTGCCACATTGAATGCCGTTGTTGTAGTTGCCCGTTACGGTTAAGTCGCCGCTTCCTTTAATAGTCAGGTCGTCTTTAGCGTAAACGGCGGCGTTCGTGGTGTCGCTTGTGCCGCTTGCCTTGGCGTAAGACTGGGTGCGGGTCGAGGCGTCTTCAAGAGTGTTTTTCGTGCCGTCGACAAGCATCAAAAACACCTTTTCGGCGTTTTGAACGTAAAGGGGCGCGTCTGTGGCGCTGGCAAGTTCCAAATCGTTCAAGTAAAGGTATACTTTGTCTGTGCTGCTCGCATTGACGACGACTTGATTGTCGCTAGATTTCCCGGTAAGCTGGTAATTGCCGGCACAGTAAATGGTAACGGCTTTTTCTTTTTGTGATATGCAGTCGTTATTGTTTTCGATGGTTACGGTGCCGTTGTCAAATTTAATAACAGGATCGCCAGAAATTTCAGTGACGTCAACAGGTTCAGACGCCTCTTGCTCAGGGACACTTGGAATGCTTGCGGGCGCACCTTGTTCAGATGCCGTGACGGTTTCGACAACGGAATCTGTTGAAATGGAGTCCTTCTCTACGACGTTTGTGGTGTCGGTGCCAGTAGTACTGCTGGTGTCGCCGCAGGCCGAAAATACAAGGGCGATGCCGCAAATAAAGTGTGTGAAGTTCAGCGTTTTCATGATCCACCTCCGTTTTCTTGTAAAGATATTTTTTGAAAACTTGCGAAATGCTGTAAAAGAAGCTGTAATCAAATTGTAATCATGCTTGATTTGGAACGATAATTCCCGAACGGGGTGATTCGTTCCGACTAGGTGGGCGTTGTCTGTGGACTACGCAATATTTCGTACTCTCGTGCGATGTAATTCGCGCGGAAATAGTTTTAAAGGCGAAAATGCAGATTTTCTGCGAGGAGTGAATGGGATGTGGTGTTATGGTTTTTTGAAAAAAGCCTTATTGGGGGCTTTTGGAATCGTTACTGTCGGCTTGTCATTTGCGGCCGATATTACAAAATCTCCGTCAGATAGAGATGAAGAACCTGGGAGTTTTGTGGAAGTCGGAAAAAAGGTGATCCGATTTTTGACGCCGTGGACAAATACTTCCGCCATTCTTTTTGTAAATGGAGATTCAGTCTCGGTAATGCGAAAAGTGGACAATTACTGCGGATGGTTTGAATCTACAGTGAAATATGCTGGCGGGGAATTGTCTGTCGCGTTCAAACAGACTGTTGGCAATAAGTTTTATGGCATGGAAGGCGTTGCCGGAAAAGAAGTCGATGCCGCAAACGAAATCTCGCTTGACAGCATTGCGGCAATTGCAGATACGCTCTGGATTCGTGGATACCAAGGAGATGCTCCAGAGCTTTATACGCAGTACCCTGGGGTGCTTGGCGATTGTCCGACGAAAAAATTGCCTGTAATGATGTTTGACTGGTATGATGGCAGTCGCGATAACCATAAAAAATATAACCCTCTTACAAGAGATGCTTCTCTGTGCGGTAATCGTTGTACGTCTACTTATGGCGGCGAAGGAATTAGTGCTGATTTTGGTGGCGATAACGTAAATATGTGCTGGCCGAATTCTCCGGTATCCAGTAAAAAATATTATGAAGAAGACCGTAGCCTTACCGATTACAATGCGAGTCTTGATCAAGTTATCGAAAACATGGTTGAAAGGAATCTTGGCAAGAACGGGGTTCCTGTGCGTAATGAACTTTTCGATTGGGATGGTAAGTGCAGAAGTGCTGTGAATTTGAATAAATGGTTCTTGCCAGAAACTCTAGCCGTGAAAGATGGAAAGTATTACACCAACGCCACATGTCGTACTTTGGACCTTGTTCTTGATGATGATGGCATTTGGCGCGGTCAGATGGATCGCTCTGTTGATTCTTCTACGGGGCTTGCGCGGGGCGGAATGTTCCTGATAGATGATTTTCAATTTCTGGATAGCGCAAAGACGATTCCCAATCCATACTACGATTCCATTCCGAGTGGCTTTGCGGGCATTGATGGTAGCGGCAAGTCCAGTAAAAATGCCTACCATAATTATGGAATGTCTATGAAGGTTCAGGCCAAATTTCAGTACATTCCTGGACAATACTTTGAATTTTTAGGCGATGACGATGTATGGGTCTATATCAACAACAAATTGGTTGTGGATATTGGTGGCGTTCATGATCGAAGGCGCCGTTCGGTAGATTTGGATACTTTGGGACTTATTCCTGAAAGTACCTATACCTTCCATATTTTTTATACGGAACGTTATAAGGTGGAAGGTAATTTCAAGATGCGCACCTCAATGGATTTGAAGGTGGATGCTAATCTTTTGGTGGAACTTGATAGACGTGAAAATTTGAAGGAGTATTATATTTCGCAGATAAATAAAAAAGAGGCTCTTTCGTGTGATTTTTCTGCAGAAGTGCAGGTGGATACGACTGGCGGCCATTCAACATTTAGACTTGTTGGAGGGTCACTTGTAGAACCGGAAATTTTAGATGTTGGCGATTGGTATGAGGGAATCCATATTACGAGTGATTCTACATTCGCTATTGATTCTGCTGCAATTGTTGATCATTATGCTTTGGCTCCGGGACATTATTTTATTGAAATTTCGCTTAAATCCGACCCGTCCCAAGTAAAGACGGTTGAAATAATTGTTCCTTCGTATTCAATACCTAGTATTGCGTATACTGATTCCAATGCCAAAATTCTCGGTACGGAAGTTTCGGGGGATACGCTCCAAATTGGCAAGTGGGCTTACGAAATGTATCCGGTACACATCTCTTTTTTGGAAGATTGGGCGCAAGTCAATAATTACAATAAAAAGGTAAGCCTAATCGTTTCAAACCCGTTAATCGATATACTAGATGCAAATGGGAACAGAATCTCCAAGGTGACTCTTGATTCTCTGGGGCGGGCAGTGTTCTATGTGCGTGCAAATGGGAATGTTGAAAATGCCGTGCTTACGGCGCAAGGGGCTGCTGCGACGGCGTCTTACTGGAAAAATCTTCGCTTTGAATTGCCTCCGATTCCTCGGGTGACAATGGCTAGATTTTTTGACAGAAATGGCGATGGAAGAGGCGATAGTCTGTATGTGAAATTCGATAAGCCTTTTGACTCGCAAAACCTTTTAGATTCCTTGCAGTTTAAATTTGGCGAAAATTTTCCTGTATTCTATAAAAATGATTTCCTTGTAAACGGTGACGAACTTGTCTTGGTTTCAAACGGAGCATGCTTACCAGGAAACTCATGTGGCTTTGGTAGCCGACAGTTTACGGGTGATGCGGCTGAAATATACATGGGCTCCTTGATGACTTGGTACACCTATATCGATAATGATGGTAAACGTTACCATTTCCAGATTACCGATGACCCTATTGCAGATGATATTGGCCCTGTTATTATTTCGGCGGAGTACAAGAAAAATGGCGATGGTGTTCGGCAACTAATCCTGACATTTAGCGAGGCGATTTTAGATAGTACAAGAGCCTATTATGCCGATATGTTTGAATTCGTGTGTAGAAGAAACGGCACGGAAAGTGTCCCCGAGAAACCGGTCCAATCGTTTGGCTCCGGCAATACAATGATGATATTCTATAGCTCTTCTACGACGTTAGATGCCGTTATTCCGACAGATGGAGATTTGGTGCGCTTTGTGCCCGGAGTGAATGGGCTTGGGGTGCGTGATTTGTCGAATAATGTAGCGCATGTGCATAATCCATGGGTTGTAATTACAGGGGATCAGGAACTTTCGAATCAAAGTCCGGGTGTTGTAACAGTATCTTCGGAAAATCCCATTGTAGTAAATCCTGCAACGACTCAGGTATTCCTGATTCCAAATAATTCCCAAACGGCACAAGAGATAGGCGATTCGCTTGGAGTGCAAGGACACCTGATTGACTTCGATATCTATAAAGTCATTCAAGAAGAAACGAAAAAAGAAATCGCTGCTTTGGATGCCTATATCAATGAAGCTCTTGGAGAGGTCAAGGACGATACGGTCTATAATATTTCCATGATTTCCGAAGAAGAAGCCTTGAGGCAACTTTTTGATGATATTGGAAATGGAATCGTTGGCGAGGCTTATGGAATAAGCGAAGAGGTCGTTGTCGCTGTTCAGTCCGGAGTTTTGACACCCGAGAATTACAAGAATGATGGCTCCTTGACGCAAGACGATAAAATGGCGATTGAAAATCTGATGCAAAAGAACATAGACGAGAGCCGTGATACCAGTATTGTTGTTGTTCCGGCGTCTAATGCCTCTATGAGTGATTTGTTTGCCGCAATTATTGATGGCCGTATATCGAAAGATCAACTTAGGGAAGCTGGCGTTAGCGAGATTGTGATTGATGCGATTAAAGAAGGTGTGATTACGGCGGATAATCTCCCGGCCTACAGAAGTGCTGAATTGACGCTCATGAATGAGGATCAGGTGAAACTTTCCTACAACGTTAAGTATTATAGCCACTTAGGGGAGTATGTCGCTGGAAAGTCGGGGTCTATTTCTTGCGCCGATTCGGAAATTTATGGCGAAGGCGGTTGCAAAAATAATAAAGACAGAATTTTCTTGGCGTGGAATATGCGTAGCGATAAAGGGCGGCTGGTGGGAACAGGCGTGTATATTGCAAGGCTTTGGCTCAAGCTTTATGTGGCTGGTAAACAGAAAATGAACTCGACCCGTGATAAGCTATGGGGTGTTCGGCGTTAAAACTTCCTTAAAAAACCAAACAAAGCACCTCGACGTATGTCGGGGTGCTTTGTTTCTCAGGAGTTAGGGATAAATATTAATAATTGTCTAGAATACGGCTGTAATTTTCAATTCGTTCCTGAAGCCAATTTTTTAGAGATTGTATTTCGGTGTCATATCGACGAACTGGAGGCCATCTTTGCGCGTCGTTTTCAAGGGCTTGCGCGGATTGAGAAATGTAACTATCGAGTTTTGAAAATACGATGTCGAGGATGCTTGCCTTAAGGGATTCCCAGCGAGTCTTGTACGTGTTAAGGAAGGTTTCGTTTGCAAATAGGTTGACGAAAAATCCGGGAATAGCATTGCCGTCGTAATCGTTGAATCTCATGTTGGTGCCTGCGCACATGTTCCAGTCGTTTTTTTCTGTTGCGATGCAATTGTAAGGGCTTTTTGAAGGATTTTTGCTGCCCAAAATCCAGGTTTGGCTTGTAAAGTATTCCTTGGTGTCTTCGTCCCAGCTGTAACCGAATCCTCCGTCAAAATCCCAAACGGGGCCCATGTGGTATTTACCTGAATTGTCTTTGTAGAGGTACATGCTTCTTGGTGCTTCAAGTTCAACGTTACGCGTAATTTCTTGCAATAATATAAAGTCTATAAAGCTTTCGACATCCAATAAATTCTGGACACTGTCGTAATCGTTGTTCGCTATGGCTTGTTCAAGTTTTGCGAAGTCAATGGCGATATTTTCGATTTCTTCTGTGGTTACGTTCTTTGGGTATTTTACGGCAACGGGCATTCCGTAGATTTTGCTGTAGAAATTGTTGGTTGCGTTTGGTGACAGCTCCGGGCCGTCATCTTGATCAAGACTCAGAAGGATTCCTTCTGTTCCAATGTTGACACGGGCTTTCGCCTGTTCAATTTGTTCGGTGAGTTGATAAACGCCCTTATAGTCTCCGTTGATCTCAACTTCTACAAAACGGTTTGCGTTTACAAAGGCGAAATTTCCCATGTAGCGGGCCATATCGAACGCGATTGCGTTCATGAATTTACTTTGATCGCGGTAATTGGCAAGCAGAACCCAGTCTTTATTGGCGTCTAGCCCTAAGACACTGGTTTTGGCGTCAAATTTAATTCGATAGGGCTTTTTGTCGTACCAAAGTCGGGTCGAATTTCCGCGTAGGCGAATTTTTGCGCTTGCCGCGGAAAGGTCCTCATATAATTCGTTTCCTGCGATTTCAATGGTGCAGGGCGAATAGATGACACTGTCCATGCTGCTTGTATCCGCCATTGTGATGCGTAAGTAGGGAATACCGTTGTTTGGCAAAGGAATTGCCTCAACAATCGTTGAAGATGATGATTGCGCGGGAGGCTCGTTGAACGAAGAATAAGGCGTGATTTCCGAAGACGAAGAAATTTCTTCGAGAAATGACGAATATGCGATAATTTGTTCAATGAATGACGAAGACGAGACTGTCTGCCCAATAAATGACGACGATGGTGGCGGTGTAGCGTTGAATGAGAATGATGATGTGGGTGGCGCTATTTCGCTTGATGAATAGCTTTGTGAAGAAAGAGGTATATCGGTTGAAATTTCTGGTGTTGTCTCGTTTGCGCCAGTTGTTGTGGAAACGGATTCTCCGCAAGCCGAAAGAAATGCCAAAAAGAGAAGACCGCTTCTTCTCGTGAATTGATGAATGCGTCTCATGGTTTCGCTCCTCGGAAAGAATATAGCCGAAACCTTGAAAAATAAGGGATTTCCTCAAGTAAAATCGTTGTCTTTGGACAACATTAAGTTTTTATGTCAAGAGCGGCTTTGGAGATAGACGGATATATTTATATCAGCATAAAAGTTGGAGTGTGTTATGCGAAAAATAAATTCGTTTGTGCAAGCGGTGCTAGTGAGTTCCGCTTTATTTTCGGCATATCTTTATGCCGCGCCGGAAAATCCAATGCCTATAACAGTTGATAACGATGGGGATACGATTGTTATCAGAAAAATGGGCGATGAACATTATCGGTTTACGCAAACTCTGGATGGCTATATGGTTATTCGGAATGCAAATGGCGTTTACTATTACGCAGATGAACAGGGTGAAATTTCCACTGTAAAAGCTCGTGATATTTCTCGCCGTAGCGTAGAGGAAAAAGCCTTTTTGAAATCCTTGAACAAAAAGAAGGTGATGCGTGCGCATCAAAAGAAAAATCCTGATCGGCATCCGAGGCTTTCTCAAAGCGCGAAGCGTCCGGCTTGGGTCCCGACAGTGAATACGAATAGGCCACCTGTATTGCCAATGCCTCAGGCAAGTGTCCATGTAAAAGGAACCAATAAGTTCCCTGTCATCATGATTTCTGCACCTGGTAGCAAGAACAGAACCGATTCAACAAGCATGTTCAAGATCCTCAACCAAGAAAATTATAGTGAAGGAGGTTATACTGGTTCTGTGCATGACTATTTCGTCGATCAATCGTTTGGTATCTTTAACCCCACTTTTGATCTTTTCTATGTGACAGTAGACAAATCATTGAATTCCTATGAAAAACAGGAAGCCACTCTCATTAAAGAAGCAATTTCAAAGTTGTCTTCGAAATACCCGAATTTTGATGGCTCAAAATACGATTCTGATAGTGATGGCGTGATTGACGCGACAGCGTTCCTGTTTGCCGGAGCCAATGAAAACTTGGGAGGCTTTCAGTATGAATTGGATTGGAACGGTGTTTCTGCTTCGGCCGGAGGGAGGCGGTTTAACAATTACTTTATTATAAGTGACGAGGACAATTTCTCGGTATTCATCCATGAATTCAGCCATACAATGGGACTGAGAGACCATTATTGCGTCTTTGGTGATGACTGCTATGCGGATTTTTCAAATAGTAGCAGCCCTGCTCCGGGAACGCATTTCTGGGACGTCATGGCGACAGGCATGTACGCGAATAATGGACTCACTCCACCTGGGTATAGCGGATTCGAACGCAATTTTATGGGCTGGATGGACTATAAAAATTTGAGTTCTTCTAGCGAAATTACAACGATTTCGCCACTGAATACGACGAATGTCGCCTATAAGGTGCCCGTTCGTGGAGATAATGATGAATGGTGGGTGCTGGAAAACAGGCAAAAAACGAAATGGGATGCCCATCTTCCGAATAGCGGAATGTTGATTTGGCATATTGACTATGATTCGAAGGCGTGGGACGACGATGCTGTAAACGACACTCCGGATCATCAGGGGGTTGATGTCGTTGAAGCCGGAAATGTGAAGGTGAATAGCTACCTGAGTGGTTTTGAGGCTCGCTATTTTATGGACGACCCGTTTCCGGGATCCCAAAATGTGACTTCGTTTGGCCCGTTTACGAGTTGGGCGGGGGTAAGTCAAGGTATACAACTTTACAGCATTACCGAAAAGAACGGAAATGTATGCTTTGCGACCCAAAGTGGAGTCTCGGTAAATGATTGCAGTGCTGCTGTGGCTAGTTCTTCGTCCGAAAAGTTGGCTAGTAGCAGCTCTCAAATTGAATCTTCAAGTAGCATTTATCAGGAAACATCTTCTTCTAGTATGGTTATGGACAATATTTATACGGTTTCAATTCAGGTGGAGCTCCCCATCAGTGAAAATTATGAACCGACGAAGGTCAATTTGAACGAGGTGTTTGAAAAGCTTGGAGTATCGGACAATGCTTCTGAGCTGTATACTTCGAATAAATTGATTTATAATGCGGTCATGCCCTCCAATTCCATCGACAATACGCCTTCCACAGCGAATGCGCCTGGGCATTGGTTCAATGAAAACGGAGAAGCGTCTGCGTATGATGACGGATATGTCTATTCCGAACTGGATTTTGCCGCTAAAAGTGCAAATGTGGGCCATTATCCGAACAAGGTTTCCGTTGGGGATACGTACGAAATTGGCCAGGCTTTAACCTATAACGGAAATACGGTCATCTTCAAATTGTTGGTGAATTTGACAGATTCTGGTACAACCGAGCTCGTAAAATCCCGTATGGCAGGTAATGTTCGGGTTGCCGTTGCCGGAAATACGATTCAGGTGTATTCTTCGGATAAGAACTTGAAAAAAGCCACCATTTTTGATTTGCAGGGGAATGTTGTCTCAAATAAGCTGTTTAGAAATCGTGTTGATTTTGATTTGACCGAAAATCACAAGGGCGTGTTTATCATCCGCGTGATGGATGGTCATCGTGTAGTGCTTTCAAGACGGTTGAAAATTTAAAGCCGTATTGTGCGTATGTGAGGGCGTTGTCTATGGACAACGCCAGTATAAAAAACTTGTGCTCCCTAGTTTAAAAGGGAGTATTTTTATATCAGCATAAAAGTTGGAGTGTGTTATGCAAAAAAGTTGTTTGGGATTGATTCCGGGCGTCGTTTTGTCGACTGCCCTAGGTGTTCACGTAAATGCGGCGTCGGGCGATGCCTACACATGGCCCGGCTACCGTTCCGACCTGGATTACGATACAAAATCGAATCTGGGCGAAATTCAGCCGCCAACCCAGTTCAATAACGATTGCTCGGGCGTTACCGGTAAAAAGGCCGGTAAATGGTGGGCTTTCTACTGGGGCAAAGATCGTGACAGTCGCATTACCGACGTGACGATTGATTCTATCCTCAAGAAGTACGATACTGATTTCGAGTACCTGTATAATGAGATGGGATGGGCTCCCGATGCCCAGGCGCAAGAAGGTAAGTACAGTGCCGTTTATTACTACGGTTCGGGTACGTGCGCCGGTGGCGATAAAACCGATACGACGGGCGGTTGGCAAACGTGGGTGGCGGGTTACACGGCCGTGGCCGCCTCATTCTACCCGCTCTACAGTTTTAACACGAGCTGCCCTTATCACGATCGCGTGGCGCAGATGGATGCCATGATTCATGAAGGTATTCACTCAATGACGAACGGCTACCCTGGAGCAAAGGATGCGCACTGGTTCCAGGAAGCGGGCAATACTTGGATTCAGCAGGATATGTTCAGCCACCGCGAAGGCGTGTACAGTGGCATGGGATTCCTGAATGCGGCGACGGTTATTGCCCCTTTCATGCCGATTGAAACTTATTCGGGCTGGCTGATTGACGGTACTTTCGGTGGCCCTGGTGGCGGTGCCGATGGCGGTGGCGTTACCGGGCAGAACCAGCGCTATCTTTTGGGCGGTTCACAGTACAGCAACATCTTCCCGACGTTTATCGGAACGTGGATTGGTACGGGTGCTGTCCGCTGGATTTACGGAAATGCTTATGGTAAGACCAAGTATTTGCTCGAAACCTATGGCCTTGACAAGGGCCTTGGCGATGCGGGCGTGCGCAGGCTCATTACCGAGTTCCGCGCAAGGCTTGCGATGCTCGATATGAAAAAATGGTCCAGCGAAATCAAGAACCTGCTGAACCAGAATTTCGGAAGCCAGACATACTGGGAACAGGACATGTGGGACAATAACAAGTATAGCTATACCTGGACCATGACTCCTTACCAGACAGTGACGGAAAGCAACGGCTACTTGATTCCGGACCAGGAAACGACTCCGGGGTGGTCGGGCTCGAATGTGGTGCCCTTGAAGGTGAAAAGTGGTGCGACCGAAGTGACGGTCAGTTTCTATCCGAATGGTGCAAATTCCAATAATACGAACATGAACTTCTTGCTTTGCTACCGCGCAACCGATGGTACGCCTGTGTACAGCGAACCCATCACGGGTGAAGGCTCCGCAACGTTGCGTCTCGATAAAACTCCTTCTTCTACGAATGGCTCGCAGATGGTTTTTGCTGTCATCGTGAATACCGATTACCAGTACACCGGCAATACGGGCATTCGTAAGCTGCATTACGATTACAAGCTGAAACTTGAAACGGGTGTGAGTGGCGCGGGTGCTGCAAATGTCAAGTACTATAACGATTTCAAGCTAGATTACAACTGGCCCGAAATCGGCGAAACCCCGGTTGCGTCCAGTAGTTCTGTGGCATCGAGCAGCTCTGTCGCTCCCGCAAGCTCCAGCAGCGTGGTGGCTTCCAGCAGCTCCGAAAAGATTGTCTTGGACGGAGCCACGACATATTCCATCTCGGTGACGCTTCCGATTGACGACAATTATGCGACGGTCGCGGCAAAATTTGATGTAAATGAAATCGCGCAAAAGCTTGGGCTTACTGCGGCGACTCTTTCCCAGGCGACCTTCTTTGCCCAGGAAAGCGACGGCAACATGGTGACCAACAGCACCGCCACCGCTCCGGGACACTG